>DQIO01000225.1 GCA_020793555.1 Methanosarcinaceae archaeon
CGGCTGCAGTTTCCTCGCTAACAACACCCGGAACAGACATTATACCCTGTATGTATTTGTCCAGCGAAGGATTGCCACAGGTATGGTGGCAGCATGTGACGCCGTTATCGGCTACGGATTCCACGTACTCGCGCACAAGGCTTTGTTTGACCTCATCAGAGGCGTCCCAGTATCCTTTCCTATTCGCCTCGAGCATTCTGGCCGTCATGGATTGGTATGCTCCGGCATTATTGGCATTGAACCACTCTTTCATCTCTTCGTTGATATACGTATTATAAATCTGATCCCATACCGCATCATCCACAAGACCGGGATCTGAAACTTCCCAACCCCATAGATTGTCAACGAACTCTGCCATCATTCTGCCACCGGAGTAACCGGATTCCTGCATACCCTGTATCCACTTAGGGTTGAAGTATCTGGATCGCATGTTCTTCATGAGGTACTCTTTTATCCCCGTCATTACAGCCTGATCAGGGTCCCTGGTATCAGAGACGTACATCTCAGGAGTACTGCCCGAAACATATCTGGTAGCCAGGTTGAGCACACCGAAATATTGGTAGAAATCATCGTTGTCAAGGGTGTCATAAAGGTTAGACGAGTCAGAATGAACAGAAGCATCCACGTTCATTAGGTTGGACACCAAAAGCTCAGAACACTCATATCCCCAGAGTTCACTACCATAAGCAAAGCCCATCTTTTTAAGATATATCTGTGCAATTTCCTCTTCATTTTCCCATGATCCGCTGGCATCCACTGCATTTCCCGTACCGATCTCATAAGTTCCATCACGAACTGCAAAACAACGCATTGTGGACAGTTTCCTTGCAAGATCAGCCGCACTTTCATTGTCCATAGTCTGTGATAACTGGTCGTATAGGTTGTCGTAGATCGCAGATGTGCTCTCATTCACATAGTTTGGATAGTTCACAGACTCAATGGTGCTTGCCAACTTAACCGCATCATCGATCATCTTGATCTTGCTTGGAAACGCATCACGCATTCCTGCTGTGGCATAAACGATATCAATACGAGGTCTGCCAGGCATTGCCGGATCATAGTTCGGAAGCAACTCATCTTCAGATATCTCTTCCACACCAATTACATATCCACTCTCATCCCACACAGGTTTTATACCAAGCATGTACATCACCTCAGCCTCAAGGGTTCCATGGTCCCTGATAAACTCTACGCCAAATCTGGAGAAAGAAACCTTTCGAGGATAAGTACCATTGTGTTTGTCATAATAGTCTTCAAGCATCTGCTGCGCCAGATACTGACCAAGTCCCCACGTGGCTTTTGACGGATACAGTTCAGGGTTCACGCCAAAGAAATTCCTCCCTGTTGGTACCGCATCAGGGTTCATCACAGGATCAGTGCCGGGTCCGGGAGGTATGAATCCTCCACATAGTGCAGCAATTACTCGATCCATCTCAACAGATGAGGCTACAAGCCTATCTCTATACACAAGACCCCTTGCAAGATCCTCAGCAACACTAGCATTGATCTGACCATATACCATAATTTGCGAATCATTAATATCAGTTTCATTGGTGACGGTTTCCCACACCAACATCTCAACTCTGGTATCATTGGATGGTATTCCGAGTGGATAGTCACTTTCCGGATAAAAAGCCAGACGGATGTGTTCCTCAAACTTATTCTTGAGCATTGATCTGACCATCATCGAAAGTTCGTCCCTTTCACATCCAGTGGCATTTATTGATGGTACTTCACCCAATACATGCATACCATACGGGATATTATCGCCTTCGATATCTTCTATATATTCGTGCAGGACATTCTTAACAAAAGCATCGAACTGGGATTCGTTGTAATCAGCCAGTTCAGTTGCATTAAGACTGAGGTCGATATCAAGGTTGATCTTTATCATCTCTTTGACTATCTGCAGCTTATAAGCATTCTTTGTAGCAGCCGACATTTCCGGGCCATAATATTCCTGCATCAGACGCGAGACATTTGCGATCTCACCATAGCTTCCTGCACGCTCCAGCGTTGGTGTCATATGGTCGATAATAAGAGCGTTGCCGCGGAACTCTGCAGTAAGTCCTTCACCTACATTAGCAACGATGTATGGATATATATTGGGGAGATCCTGTAATAAAAGTGGAGCCCAATCACTGTTCCTGTCCAGACCATATGCCTGGCCTGGTAACCATTCGTGAGTACCGTGGGTACCGAAATGTATGATGGCATCCGGATCCCATTCATTGTTCAGCCACAAATAGAACGCTATGTACTGATGTGGTGGCGGTACGATGGAACTGTGATACAATGTATCATCATTTTGCATGAAACCACGTGCAGGCTGGGGCATAAGCCATACATTCCCATACTGCACCGCAGGTATCACCAGATACTTTCCAGTTTCATTCTCCCAGATCATCAATGATCTATTCTGCGGGAGATCCTCAGACCATGGTTCACCCCATTCCTTGATCACAGCGTTCTTAAGGTCTTGAGGAAGTTCCTCATCGAACCACTGTTTGTACGTATCTATAGGAATTAATTGAAGTCCCCATTCAGTTTGGTTTACAACCATCTCATTAAGGACGCCAGGTGCCCATGAACCAGCATTGATACCTTGCGCCTGTATCTTATCCATAAACTCACTATTGTTAACAGGCACATCTGTTAGAGTATAGTTCTCTTGAACCATCTTATCAAGCAGAAGACGCATGCTCGTTATTGTATCGAGATAGCTTGCACCGATGTTGTCCTTTCCTGAAGGATAGTTGTAATAGATCACAGCAACCTTCTTGTCCGGATTCTCCGCCAGTTTCAGCTCAGCCCATCTGATAGACCTGTTGCATATCCAATCGACCTGTCTATCGATTGGTACATATTCACTGGTCTGGGAATCGTCGTTATAAATTGCATTGCCTACCAGTATGTATTCAAATATACCGTCAAGGTTCGGAGAAATGGTTTTGCGCACCATCTGAGAGTTTGGAATTCCTCTATTCGCATCAGCAGGGTCTGGGGACTCCGGTACCTCTGCAACAATCCCCCTCAATATAGGTACATTAAGCTGTTTAAGTTCAGCTTCTCCCTGTTCAGGATTCCAATAGTTAAGCCTGAAACTCTTAAGAGAGATCACACACTGCACAAGAGGCTCTTCGTTCTCATCACAGTAGTACCGGACAATGTCGTTAAAGGTATCGAAACCAACTATCACATTGCAGTCCTTGGATTCAAGGTCGCTTATCAGAGCATCCACAATGCCTGTCTGGCCGTTCTGTATATCAGACCTGTGTAACCACATGCCGATTGTAGGTTTGCTTGGATCGTATACCCTTCGGTCTGAACTTGTTTGCTGATACCAATCCAGATATTCGATAGTGGTCTCAAAGTATTTGTGTTCATAGTCCGGATGATAAAGACCTACTGTCGGAAGGATTCCTGAAGTCGCACTAACATATTCCCAGTCAGTTGTTAAAGCAAGGTTTCTACCATACTCTTTTGCAAGATATATCAGCAGGTTCTCTGCATTCCTCAACTGGCCAGTGGTGCCTGTACCCATGTTGTTGTAGTAGTTGCATATTGGGTCATCGATCGAACCATCCGAGACATAATCAAAGTAAATAGGTGTATTAGCTGAGCGTACATCTACAAACGAAGTGCCATTGTCATGAGCCTTTTTAAAGCTATTATTCATGGGATCATATACTGCTGATGATAGCATATCACAAAAGATCACATCCTGCTCTTCCACAAGTCCGCTCTCTTCTGCTGCTATCAGCTCATCGCTTGGACCAGCCCAGGTTGTGGTATTGTAAGATGGAATATAGGTGTATTCTATATTTGCACTATATGGGTTTGTCTGGCTTGCCATCCCCAAAGCAGAGCTCGGTGTATATGCAATATACATTACCTTTATGCTTATCCAGTTATCTGTAATCTCCGGATGGTTTCCATACTCTTTTGCCAAAGATATCAACAGTTTCTCAGCATTCTTAATACCTATACTGTCTGTGCCCATGTTATTGTAGCAGTTGCATATTGAGTCATCGGTAGATCCATTGGAGACATAATCGAAATAGGGCGGCGTACCGTCTGAACGTATATCTAGCAATGATGTTCCATTGTCATGTACTAATTTGAATGTATCATTCATCTGGACATGAAGACCTAATGAGAACATATCACAGAAGATCACATCCTGCTCCCCCAACAGTCCGCTCTGGGCCGCATCCAGCAGTTCATCACTTGCACCCCATGTGGTAGTGTTGTATGCTGGAATATAAGTATAATCTATATTTTCACTGCGTATATTTGTCTGGCTTGCTGTCATCAGGGCAGTACTTGGAGAATATGCTATGTACATTAGCTTTATCTTTGCATCCCATGCGGCAGTAATATCTGGACGGTCACCGTACTCTTCTGCCAGATATTCCAAAAAGTTCACAGCATTATCCTTTTCTGGCTCAGTTTCAGTTCCCATGTTATTGTAGTAGTTGCATATGGAGTCATCCACTGAACCATTGGAGACATAATCGAAATAGGAAGGTGTACCTGCAGAGCGTATGTCCAGTAATGAGGTGCCGTTATCGCTAGCGTACCAGAATGAACTGTTCATTGGTTCGTACACTGCTGATGAGAGCATGTCACAGAAGATCACATCCTGTTTCTCCAGAAGTCCGCTCTGGCCTGCTGCAATCAACTCGTCACTTGGACCTGACCATGTGGTGGTGTTAAATGATGGGATGTATGTGTATTTTATGCTCTCGTTGTGTTCACTTATCTGACTGGCCAGTTCCAGTGCAGGACTTGGGCCACAGGCAATGAACATTATGTTAACCCTGTCCCAGTTAGCTGTTATATCCGGGTGGTCACCATATACCTTTGCAAGATGTATCAGGAAATCTTTGGAATTTTTGATCTCTTCTTCGGTCTGGGTACCCATGTTGTTGTAGTAGTTACATATAGTGTCGTCCACAGAACCATTTGAAGCATAATCGAAATAAGAAGGGGTACCGTCTGAGCGTATGTCCAGCAATGATGTTCCATTGTCATGTACCAATTTGAATGCATCATTCATCTGGACATGAAGACCTGATGAGAACATATCACAGAATATGACATCCTGCTCTCCTAACATCCCGCTCTGGGCTGCCGACAGCAGTTCGTCACTTGCACCCCATGTGGTTGTGTTATATGCCGGGATGTAAGTGTATTCTATGTCTCCACTATATGGATTTATCTGGCTGGCTAACTCCAGAGCAGCACTTGGAGAATATGCTATGTAGATCATGTTGATCTTGTTTTCTTCTGCCGATACCACAGTTGTTAGTGCGGTTAACACCAATACGCTTAAAGCTAATATTAATCTATATTTTTGTTGCATGTTATCTCCTCGATAATGTGTGCCGAGCACTTCGGGTACATTGCTTGGCGGCGGTACCGAAGTGCTCAACTATCCTGTTTTTTCTTCATCAGGCGTTTTCATGTTCACATTAAAACTCACAAAAAAATTACGTTGAGTTTTCCTCCACCTCTTGTGGCACGTAGATAACTCTTCCATCTGCAAGTTTATATGCCGTACCAAGAGCTTCCCCGGTTCCGCCTCCGATCTGTTCTGTCATATTCATGATCTCAATAGGTTTCCCCTGATTTTTTATAATGATCGTCATGTCTTTTTGCCCTGGGTTCTTCACGATAGTTATATCGTCTGTGGGACTGAGGAGTTCAGGCAATTGGTATGACATCACCAATGCAATAAGCAATGCCACCGAGAAGACCATTGCAATATCAAAAAGATTGGCAACACCCGTAAGCGGGTTTTGTTCATCTTCATTATTGATCAGTCCTGTTCGCCGGTGTCGTCTCCTTTTCATTCTTGCACCTCTATTGTATCCAGAATATAATCAATGTCAATCATATCCTGCCAGTACCATCGTTTTCTCACCTGTGTAAGCACATAACCTATGCTTCCTGCAAACAGTCCGATCACCGTTGTTGCAAAAGCTATCATGAGGTTGTTTGCCAGTTGCACAATGTCCCCTTGTGAAAGTCCGATAAGAGCAGGTCCAAGAGGGATCAATGTCCCCATCAAACCTAGCATTGGTGCAATCGTTGCGATAATCCTTGTTTGCTCAAGCCTTTTTGCCATCCTGACCTCATATTCCTGTGATATCCATTCAATGGCAGGGATCATGTTCTTTTCAAGATGGTCTGCTGCAGAATTTGCAAAACCGGTAACCATGAAATTCTGTTTGATGTTTCGCAGGGATTCTGCGGCTGTTGTAAAAGATCCTTCCTTTACGTTTTCTCTTACTTCCATACAGCAAAGTTCAAGGTTATTCACATCACGATTCCGTTTTGCATATTCGGACATGAATTCTCCAATTAGGGATAGAGATAAAACTACCAGTAGCAGGAGAATAATTATGACCGGATACAGCAATGAAGCTGAGAACGTATACAGTATTCCGAACAAAGCAGAAGTGGCATCCATTTTTATTGACCTCTCATTTTATCTAATACAAAACCCCCAACAATGAACAATGAAAATATTAACAAAGGTAATATCTCAAATTCCCCCCCGCCAATCGCAGGCATATCCAGTTTTTTTGCCTTGATGTATGCAGGAATTATCAAAGCCCCAAGCAGGTAGAATATTCCAAGGAACATCATTGTGGTCCCAAGGTCTTCAGGAGGGCGTTTCATTTTCTTAAATAAAAAAGTGGATGATATTACTGATACAAAGAACACAATTCCAACAAGCAATCCAATTCTCAATCCGCTGGTCCCAAGGCTTGATGCCAGTATCATGCAGGACATAAAAAGCGCTGTCAAACAAACCGGACAGGGCATGGAAATCGCAAGGAAGGTCTTCTTTGAAACATCATGGTCACAAGAACATTCTTTAAGTGTGTATATTCCGGCTGCGATCAGGATTATTGCAATGAAGATATGTAATGTCATTCCCAGGCTTGCAATACCATCCAGATATGACTGGTCTACCATTTCAATAAGGCTTCCCATAATTATGGATATGACCAGATAAACGGCGGCTATAATCAGGACATCTTTCCATTTGATATTAGCAAAACCGCATCCTACTCCGGTTTTAAGCCCAAAGATGAAGATGCCGATCAAAATACCGATAACTGTTGCATAAGTAGTGTTCATAGATCAGTCTACCATCTAATTATTGTTTATACATGACAAATATATTTTATACACTGCTTCCGATTTTCCCATCGGATTAGTTGAATTCACACTCTGCAAGATAGATGGAACAACTTATATCTATGTGAGGTTTAAGATAACAATTATGAGTCATATAGGTAATAAAATATTCAAAGCGATTGGAAGCGACACCCGATTGAATATACTTGAGAGACTTGCTGAAAGCGATCTGCACATATCAGGACTTGCAAGGGAATTGAATATCTCGGTACCGGTTACTGCCAAGCATGTCAAGATATTGGAAGATGCGGATCTTATCGAACGAAAAAAGTTTGGTAGAACACATGTTTTGAACATAAATACTAAAAATATTTATAATTCACTTGACTATTTTGCATCAACAAAGAATATCGAAGTGGAAAAAGGGACAAATTTGTTGGATATTTTAAAAAGTGTTTCTGCTGTTGAGATCAAAAGAGTTGGAAATCGGGATATTGTGATATCAACAGATGGTGAAGAAGGATTTTATGTATATGAAGTAGATGGAAAAATTTCTGAAAAAATGGTTGAGGATTGTGTATTTGAAGATGATGCTACAGTGGAATGGAAAAAACTGGTGCCAATCACCAGAACGAAATTGTCGATAAGTGTCAAGGGTTAAGAGAATGAAGTTGCGTATTTGGGCACAGTTCCAAAATACTCCCATTTGACCTATCAGTCAAATTGCCTATTGGTGAATATCTCCTCTTGAATATCATAGGTCGATGTGATGGGGCATTGTCAGAAAACGCTATGCAGAAGTGGTTTGATAAGTCCTCATTGAGTTTAATGTGGAAATTTCCGCATAAACTCACCTGTCAAAACTTCATCAACCATTACAAATACA
>DQIO01000224.1 GCA_020793555.1 Methanosarcinaceae archaeon
CCAGTTATTTCAATAGAGGATTTATCAAAATCGATAATTACATAGACACGGATTTCACAGATTTACACGGATTTAAGCTTGTTCGGAATCGATATCATAAGAGACTATTTGGTTTGTGGTGCAAAGTGTTTGATATTTGATAAACATCAAATCTGTGTAAATCCGTGTCTGAAAAATAACTGGGTTTTGGAACTGTGCCAACCTAATATTTGTCAGCACTGAGACTGTCAAATAATTTGGTGTTAAGACAAAAGTATAATCGATTCATAGTTGCAAATCCATAGCATTTGACAATGTTTCAAAAGTGTTATATCTAATAACTATTACAATAAAACCAACTGTGGTAACACAACCAATTGCGCTTGTGTTACTTATATCAAAATAACAATGAGGTATCAATATGAGTGAAAAATTAGGAGTATTAGCAATCGGGCACGGCAGTAAACTTCCATACAACAAAGAGATCGTAGAAAACGTTGCCAATAATATCGCAGCCAAACACAAGGATGTTGTTGTAAAGGTCGGATTCATGAACATGAACGAGCCAAGTATTGGGGATGCACTTGCATCATTTGCAGGTACAGGTGTCACAACCATTGCAGCAGTTCCGGTATTTCTTGCATCCGGTATACATATTACAAAGGATATACCAAAAATACTCGGTCTTGAAGAAGGTAGTGAGAAGACAAGTATCCAGCTTGATGGCAATAATGTCACGATCGTGTATGGAAAGCCTCTTGGCGGTGACGAGTTAATCGCTGACCTTGTGTTCAAAAGAGTGCAGGAAGCATTGTAAACCGGAAATTAACGCGAGAAAATTCTCCTTCCGGTTGAATTAACTTGCACTATATATTTGTAAAATATATATAAAACAAATTAACAGAACATGGCTACAGGTCAAAATAACGCCGCTGTGCTTGACCTGACACACGGCGGGATTATCATTGCACAGAAATTGGTACAACTCGGCTACAAAGTGAGTGCTGTTGACGTCTATAATACTGTAGACCCTGCCATTCTTGCTGACCTGCAGGACAATTTTAACATTAAAACATCAAAAGACCCGATCCCTGTCGATAATCTCGATATAGTTGTTGCACCCGTGCATCTTGATCGAAATTACGAGATGTTGCAACAGGCTCGCGACATGGGTATAAAAATTGTCACACATCATAAGATCGTTGGCGAGATACTATCCCACGACAAAACGATTGCAGGTGCAAAGATTATCGAGATCACAGGCACAAAAGCAAAAACAAGTACGGCATCAATTCTTGCTGACATGCTGTCACGCAAATTAAGTGTTGTACTCCACACAACCCGAGGACTCGAATACTGGGAGAATGGCACACCGTCCCTGATATATCAGGGACTTAGCATTGCACCAGGGAGTATCCTCCATGCAGTGGACAAGACTGCATCATACATATCAGCAAATTCCAATTCCAATTCCAATTCCAAACCCAAACCCAAACCCAAACCCAAATCTAACATTGCACCGGACGTATACATATTTGAAGTATCGATTGGCGGCACGGGATATGCTGACATCGGCATATTGACCACATTAACACAGGACTACAAGATTGCAAATGAAACGGCATGGGCAAGTGATGCAAAAATGCAGATGCTTGACAATGCCAAACCCGGTAGTACCATTGTCATAAACTGCACAGATACTATAGCGACGTGTCGCACATCTGGTGACATGGTGAAGAAGGTCACCTTTAGCGATTCAAAGAGCTGCCCCGGTGATGTTAACCTGACACTCGACAAATATGCGATTGTCATTAATTCCGGTAATTGGATGTCTGTCGTCAACGCACAATCCGATTACGATGTTGGATCATATACTATCGCAATGGTTGCTGCTGCAACTGCTGCACTTGAGATGGGTATCGAACCCGATGACATCAGAGATACATTATCCGACTTTGAAGGTCTTCGCGGCAGAATGCGCGAGCAGATATTTGAGGGCAAGACATTGATCGACAATTCCAATTCCGGTATGAACATCATATCGGTGGAAAGATCACTTGCGTATGCAAATACACTTCAAATTAAGAAAAAAGGCAGGATCATCATGGTACTTGGAGAAGAAGCCGCACAGGTGTGTGAAGGATTGCCCCCGGAAGATGTATCGGAATTCCTGCGACAGCAAGGTAAAAACATCGATGAACTGGTCCTTGTTGGTAAGAGAATGCGTGCGGTCAAACATAAAAATTCATATTATGCAGATTCACTTTCACAAGGGCTGTCGGTTGCATCCGGAATTGCCGGTACGGATGACCTGATATTATCATGTGTCAAATGCTTTCGGTAGATATGAAATTGTAATTTATTCGTAACTAATAATTAAGAAATAATACGGCGTACCAAAATGAGGAGATAACATGGAGAAAGATAAAAAAGAGATTTCGATCATACACCCACGTCCCAGTTCAATTGTTGCCGCACTTTACACATTGCGTGACTTAAATGTCGATGTTGCGATACTGCATGGACCTCCCGGGTGTTCTTTCAAACATGCAAGACTGCTTGAAGAAGACGGGATACACGTAGTCACGACATCCCTTGATGAAAATGGATTCGTGTTTGGCGGACATGATGAACTTGTTGCGCTTTTGGAAAAAGTTACTGAGATGTTCAACCCGAAACTCATTGGTATCGTCGGAACATGCGTAAGCATGATTATCGGGGAAGAACTGCATGATGCTGTTTTGGAAGCCAACCCGGATGTGCCTGTCATTGAAGTGGAAGTACATGCAGGATATCGCAACAATACCAAAGGTGTACTGTTCGCACTCGAATCCGCACTGGATTCAGGGATTATTACTGAGAAAGAATTCGACCGCCAGAAAATCCTGCTTGAGGAAGCGACTATGGTCGAGAAACGCCACGGTGCAGCGAGTAAGGAATATCTTGCACCATCACGCGGCGATTTGAAATATAAGGTTGCACAGCGTATCATCGAACTTTTGAAGGAAGGAAAACGCGGCATAACCATAATGAACGCGAAAAAGGAAACGGGATACATGTTTGCCGACATCACGGTTGCTGTGAATGAGATTGCAAAACAGCTTGGTGTTGAATCAAATATCGTGAACATGGCAAATATTGATGATACACTTGGGCTTCCACGTGTACGCCATCATGCAAAGTGCATCACGGATGACTTCAAAGAACGCGGTATCAAGATTCATCATATCATCGGTGGAATGGATGAGTACCCGATCGCAGGTAACATCGCCGGCAAACTCATTGAAGAAAAGTACAGTGATTACGATTTCGTGGTTATAACCGGAGTTCCGCATGCAATTCCTATGGAAAGCATATCGGGAATGGAAATTATTTCAGTTACCAACGGTCCGAGACAGGTCTTGCCTATGAAGGAAATGGGGCATGATTATGTCATTGTTGAGATCGACCTGCACCCAAAAACACTTGGGGTAAACAATATTGTGGAATCCGAGTTTGGTGCAACATTGCGTGAAGTCGCAAAGGAAAATTAAACGATTCGCGATAAATAGGAATGATAAAATGAACGATTCTAAAAAACCGAAAATCATAGCAATATACGGCAAAGGCGGCATCGGTAAATCAAGTACGGCATCAAACGTTGCTGCCGCATGTGCAGACGAAGGTTACAAGGTTATGATCATCGGATGCGATCCAAAAAGCGATTCATCCATCACACTGCTTGGCGGCAAAAGAATTCCAACGATCCTTGATCTCATACGAAAAGGTGTTGATATCACAGAGGATGATGTGGTCTTTGACGGTTACAATGGCGTCAAATGTGTGGAAGTAGGTGGACCCGAGCCGGGAATAGGATGCGCAGGACGCGGGATCATTGTGGCTATCCAGAAACTTAAGAAGATATCAAAGGTACAGGATGAGTGTGACCTTGTCATCTATGATGTGCCGGGCGATATCGTATGCGGAGGATTTGTGGCACCTATCAGGAAAGGTCTTGTCAGTGAGGCTTATGTGCTCACATCCGGTGAATATATGCCACTGTATGCGGCAAACAATATATGTCGCGGCCTGTCCAAGATAAACACACCGCTTAGTGGAGTGATCTGCAACGCCCGCAATGTCAGCCGTGAGGAAGAGATCGTCGGTAAATTTGCTGAGGAGATCGGAAGCGATCTTATCGCATTCATTCCAAAGGAACAGATCGTACAGGATTGCGAGAGGGATGGTTTTTCAGTGTTGGAAAAAGCACCTGATTCCGAGATCGCACAGGTATACCGTAACCTTGCACGTGCGATTATGTCAAGGAATAATTCAGTAATGGCAAATGCGCTTGAAGACGAGAGGCTGCGCGAACTTACGCGATGAACGGGATCTGCAAATATTAGGATTGTTACAACATTGAGCCGATAAGTATATAGACAGGATTTACAGGATGGGGCGAGCCACTTGTATCCTGTCAATCCTGTTCATCCTGTCCATTAATTCAAGCAACGCGATTGCATATTTGGCGATATATTCTGGATAGTGATGTTACCCACACGATGTTAGAATGAACTAAATATTAGGTACTTAACTATATTACTACACCCATGACACAAACAAACCCACCATCAAACGAAAAAACATCAATTCCGCGCGTGCTGTTATCGGCAGACCGATCATCGTCCGGGAAAACAACGATTACTATAGGATTACTTGCAGCACTCATCAAGCGCGGGTATAATGTGCAACCGTTCAAGGTAGGGCTGGATTATATCGACACAAGTTACCATTCCGAGATTACAGGACGGCGCGCCAGGAATATCGATGGTTACCTGATGGACAAAAACGCTGTACTGGATGTTTATACACATGCATGCGAGGCTGACGGCAGCGCGGATATTGCGATAATTGAGGGTGTTCGTGGGTTGTACGAGGGATTTGAGAGTCTTACCGATCTTGGAAGCACTGCACAGGTGGCAAAACAACTCGATTGTCCCGTAATTCTCATTATCAATGCAAGGAGTATAACTCGCTCTGCTGCGGCTCTTGTCAATGGTTACAAGAACTTTGATCCGGATGTGAATATCGCAGGTGTCATCCTGAACAATGTTGGTGGCGGACGACACGCCAAAAAAGCAAAAGAGGCTATTGAACACTACACCGGTTTGTCTGTTATAGGAATAATCCCACGGGATAATTCCATGCAGATATCAATGCGCCATCTGGGACTTGTCCCTGCGCTTGAGGGTCGGCGGCGGGTGGATGATTTTGATGAACGGATCAGTGCAATCAAGAATATCATCACGAAAGGAATTGATATCGACCGGGTGATCGAGATTGCAAAAAGTGCCGAGCCACTGGATAAACCAAAAAGTACCGATACTATATTCACGCCACATTCACTAAAAGACACAGGTACCCGTCCAACGATCGGTGTTGCACTGGATGAGGCGTTCAATTTCTATTATCATGATAATATCGAACTGCTTGAACTTGCAGGGGCGAATATCAAATACTTTAGCCCGATCCATGATGCACACCTGCCGGATGTGGATGGACTCTACATCGGTGGTGGTTATCCTGAACTGTTTGCGGCTGAACTGGAAGCAAACGAGTCTATGCGAAATGATGTCAAAAAGGCTTCTGCCGCCGGGTTACCGATCTATGCGGAATGTGGCGGATTGATGTACCTGACTGAAAAACTGACAACCGGTGTTAAGGGAAAAGGTACATACCACATGGCTGAAATGCCGGAATCCACGCACCAGATGGTTGGCGCACTTCCGGGACATACACTTATGGGACACACAAGGGTTGTCAGTTACAATATCGGAACACTGGAGATGGATACTGTCATAGGACAGAGCGGGAATTCTTTTAAGGGACATGAATTCCATCATTCCGAGATAGTGGACCTGCCCCATGATGCAAGATTTGCGATCAAACTTTCCCGCGGGGTTGGGATTGTTGATGGCTGGGATGGGCTTACGGTTAACAATACGATAGGGTCGTATGCTCACTTGCACGGGGTTTCTTACAGGGAATTTGCAGAATCGTTCGTCAAGTGTGTATCAGGGGATTGACTGCTGAATTTCTATAGTTTAAAGTACTTGTAAGTTCAATTTTAAGTATAAGTATAAGTATAATTATAGTTACAATTACAATTGAAATTATATGTACATCATCCTGAAGGGGATAATCATTATGAATCTGGAAATATTCAAAAACTGCATCGATAAAGAAGTTACGATCGAACTTAGTTCCTTAATATTCAGGACTGGAAGGATTACAGAATTCGATGATTTTGGAGTACACTTCATACCATCTGATGATACATCTGATATGATGATCGCATGGCACGACATCAATAAGGTAATCATGGGATGTGAAAAATTTGTTGTTGTCGAACCGTTTGGCGGAATATGACTTTTTATACTGAACTTATGTGTGCACCCAAATGTCGCATGACCTTCAATTTTTTTTATTTGACCTTTTTTTAGGTGACTCAAGTGATAGGTAAATTGACCAAAGATGTTGTTGTGGCCGGTAAACAGGCTATCAATGAACTGTATAATGTAGGATATTACGGGCGACCAAAAGGTGATATTCTTGAACTTACACTTATTGAAGCGGCATTTCTGCTCTACCGCAACAGGATCGATATCGAACTGGATGGTGAGATGCTTGATTTTGCCGATTTCTTTAAGATCGCATCGATGAGACAACAATATTTTGAGTTGAAATATATCGTCTACAAAGACCTGCGGGAAAGGGGTTTGTATGTTCAGCCCAGTGTTACTGATTTCAGGATATATCCAAGAGGCGGGCATCCCGGCAAGACGGCTGCCAAGAGTTTTGTGTATGTCCGCACCGAGCGCATACCAATGCCACTTCGTGATTTGATGAAGTCATTAAATGCGGCTTTAAATGTTCGCAAACAGATGATACTTGCAATTGTTGATGAAGAAAGTGATATTACGTTCTACGAGGTCAAGTCCGTGAATCCAAAAGGTGAAATGGATGAGATATATCCAGATATCACAGCCGAGGCTACACTTTTGGAAGAGCGTGTGATCGTCTGGGACAGCGATGCATCGAGCACATTGTTTGAGCACGGTTTTTACGGCAAGATGCTTGATGACAGCAGATTGCAGTTGTCATTTGTGGAATCACGATACCTGCTTGAGAATGGTATTATCGAGATACATGACCGCGAGTCAGATGCTGTTTTGGATATTGATGAGTTCTCAAACCGTGCGTCTGCGATCGAGCCTGAATTTTTGAGTAAGTACAAAGTGTACGAAGACCTGCGAAACCGCGGGCTTGTTCCAAAGACTGGATTCAAGTTCGGAACTCATTTCAGGCTGTACAGCCAGGTCAAATCGCTGAAAAAGATGCCACACTCCGAAAATCTTGTACATACGATCTCACCTGATCATGAATTTGCACTGCCCGTCATGTCACGGGCTATCCGTGTGGCGAATAGTGTCAGGAAGCACATGTTATTTGCAGTGCAGAGTGAGAAAGGGGTTGAGTATGTCGATATTGGCAGGATAAAGATGTGAATGCGTAGGTCATATGTGTTCGCCAATGCATACTGTTGGCTATTTTGAAAAAAGGTCAGACAACTTTTATATCTGAGATATATTTGACAGATATTAGTTTTGTCACACTGTGCGGTATGGATGATACTTTGACAAGGGAGCGGGAGTTAAAGTCACTTGTCAAAGCATCAAAATAACTTGGGTGCAATGATCTGCTTGTGATTACGTGGGATTACGAGGACGAGCAAGAGTTCAAAGATAAAAATATTACATTCATGCCACTTTGGAATTGACTATTCGAATAGGTGTATAGGCTCATCGCTATTTTGTGTGGGTGACTCCTAGTGTTGTGTCAACTATTAAGTGTCGAATTATTAAGATCGGTTATATGGCACAATTTCAATTTTCTAAACTCCAAGATGACCGATCGGTTTCTA
>DQIO01000223.1:0-5978 GCA_020793555.1 Methanosarcinaceae archaeon
CGCCTGCGGCGGGAACTGATGCCACGTTTTCTTAACTTCCAGTCAATTGTTGTGCTACTATCTATTTATGAACTATTCAATCTAACGACAACGTTTATGCATAGCTGAATAGTTACCCGAAATATTGTTAAAACTAAATCACTATGCTGTGCCCGACCAAGTTTAGACAGTAAAGCTGAAATATTCGAAAATTAGGCTTTTCCGACAATCTCTAGGAAATCAATAAGTTATAGTTTCCAGAACTTAGAGAAGGCGATAATATATTGACAGATTAGTGGAAATGCATTTGTTGATTTTCGGAATTACCAATCAATTTGGAGAGGATACGATACTAACTATGTGTTAATATCTCAGCGAGATATACTTATTGTCAAAATAAGCACCCGGTGTCGTGAAATCAAATATCACAAGTGCACCGGCTTCCGGTCGTACCTGAAATGACATCTCTGTCCTCGGTAAAAGCCCTTCATACATATCGTCATCTGCACCAAATACTTTTCGCATATCTACAACGACTTCCATGATGTCACCGGTTCGAAGTACCGGTTGTGATGGCTTAAATGCACTCTGGTCACGTATTCGAATCGGGCTTACTGTGAAATATTCAGATGTTGCTTTGTGAGTCACATCACTTAGATCAGATGTGTCATATCTCACATTTGCAACATGTGCCCCATCAGAAAGATAAATAATCAACTGGGAAAGGTCAACATCTTCACTTCCCGGACCCAGAGACATTGAAATATGAAGTTTTGTAATATCCCCATAATCAAGAGTCTCACTTACTATAACATTACCTGTAGTGCTGTTTACCGTAAAATTATAACTTCCGCTTTGTGTAAATCGGTGTTCAGCATATGATTCACTCGCAACAGTCTCGTTAGTTCCATCTACTGAAATATCAAATGTTCCACTGGATGAAATCCATTCAATCATTCCGCCTTTAGAGATAGATGTTGAATTGGAAGATGCCACACCATCTGTAACTGTTATTGTTGAATATGTTGCACGTTCACCTTCCACACGGTCAACACGTATATTGGATGACACTTCCCGTGTCGTTTCCTGGCCGGTCTGTGCAGCTTTTTGCTGCAAGACACCAGACGTTTTTATCAAAAGTGCAGATGCAACCGCAGCTACCAATACCATAGAAATGAATATAATAAGGGTTCCGATACCGACCTGTGCCCTATCATTAGCGTGCATCCGGTGTTTTTGATTTGCTTTCGTGTAAATCCCCTCAGATTAGTCACTTTTTTTCTTTATAAATGTGTATATTATATTTATCACTTCTACTATATTAAGTATTTGTATTTAATTTAGATTTTTTCGGCATGAAACGCAATGAAACCGAATAAGTTCACAAAGTTCCACGCAATATTTGGTTAACTAATCTATATACTACACTGTCTATATAAGACTATCAAATATTTAAAATATACTACTAATGGTAGAATGATGATGTCATCTACAATCAAATCAATTTTGAATACCATCAATCAAAGTTTCATCGATCTACAATCAAAACAGCCCGTGCAGGTGCACCATCACAACCAATTATCTTCAATGGAAGGCATATAAAGTCATACACACCTTCACCAACCGCACACAAATTTAGATACTCTACAATATTAATGTCATTTCCAAGCAAAAGTTTATGCACACTCGTCCGGGATGGAGCATCAACAGACATACCGTCAATTCCAACTGTTATAAACCCATGCTCAATAATCCAATCTGCTGCACTTCTATCAAGATATGCAAAATTACCTGACTTTAACAGTAGAATACTAATGTCGGAAACATTTGCAAAATACCTGTATGAAGCCTCAATATCATTTCCTGTAACTACATTCTTCTTAATTAACAGATCAAGCACCAGTGCTTTGCCAACAAGGCCATCAAGTTGTATCCGGTCAATTGTTACCCCATCTTCAAATATGTGAGATGGTGCATCAATATGTGTGCCGGTATGACTCCCGAACGAGATGCTTGATACTTTAGCCCCATCAGTTCCAATAGATGATATAGTCTCAATCTGTGGTTTTGGGTCACCGGGATAGATTAGCATATCCGGCGATATCCCTACAGAAATATCGATTATTTTCTTGTGCATAATCCTGAGCCCCGGTTTGGATATTTGGATACTTAAAACTACTCAATGAATCGAATTGAAGATGCAAGTACCTTTTCAGCCTGTTTTTCACTAAGACCCGCACCCATTGCGATCATCATCGCAGTTTCCTTTGTGATCAGGTCATCCGGACTGTGACAATCTGTATTTACCACAAGAGTTGCACCTGCTTCAAGCCCAACTTTGGCGACATGACCATTTGTCCGGTTGTGACCATTACGGGCTGTAATCTCAAGACATACATCGTTATCAGTTGCTGTCTGGGCATCCTCAAGTGTAATAAATCCGGGATGCGATAGGATATCCACATCCTCTATCCCCACCACAGCTGAGTTCGTACCGGATGCCACCGGCTCATTGATAGTTTCCCCATGAACCACAATGATCTCAGCTCCAAGTTGCCTCGCTTTTTTCACAAGCGGTTCTATCTTTTGTGGCGGAACATGGGTAAGTTCCACACCTGCAAGCACCCTGATATCCAAAACATCTTCGAGATACTTTGCTTTTTTAGCACCCGCAAGAACATGCTCTATATTGGTAAAATCGACATGGTCGGTAATTGCAATTCCCCTGTAACCGTGTACCACTGCTCTTTGGACAAGTTCGCTTGGGATCAGTTCACCGTCACTGAAAATTGTATGTGTATGTAGATCTATCATGAGTTCACCTAACTATTATTCAGTTCCCATCTATAAAATCATTTGTGGATTAATTTAACGAAGACACGGTATACTTGGCTCAAGAATCCAGAGAATTCAACAAAAAATCAAAGTGAGGTGTTAGAAAGTCTGAAGAACATGAACTTGAAAACGGTGCGAGCATACAACATACGACTTTCTCTACAATAGTTCTGGAAGATTGAAGATCGTGAAACTGCAGAACAATTTCTCACAAAATGGTACTTTTGGGCTACGCACAGTAGATTGCAACCGATTATCAATAAAGCAAAAAGTATTAAGAAACATTGGGACGGCATGGGCAAAATTTAGAAACAACAAAAATGCAAAAGTTAATTGGCAATTCGCAACTGAGGATGCGCGGATAAAGTTATCTCGACTTTATCCGATATTAGAGGATTGACTCGACACTAGTGCATAGATTCCAAAATAACATTACAATGGATTGTAAATAAAAATACGATGCATTAGGGGATATTTTGGTTTAATTGTGACATCGTGATTGTACCATTATATTGGAACCTATACACTAGCAACTAATGATCTCAATATTACTGAAAATGAGATATAATCGCATAAGAACTTGAAAGTCACTTACCGCAATAGATAGCAAAAAAAACAAAGGTGTATTTGTTACGATGCTTAATGTGATGGAAAATTGCTAATAGATAAGGGGATCAAAAATGGGTAACTATTCGGCACCCATTAATGAAGATGCAGATAACAAAAAGCCATTTCTTTAGGCTTGTCCTCAACCATTTTATATTTTTACTATTTATTCTATTGCCATCGATTTTATCAAGTTTAACAAATGTTTGTAATTAAATGATACTGGACTATTGAGCCTAAAAATAATGTTTATGCATGGTTCAATAGTTATCAAGTATATTAAAATTAATTTAATTTATTAAATTATTAATAAATTCCATTATTTTGTTGATGAACTCAGTGATTGGATTGCGAATGATTTGTGGACATCGAATCGTGAGTCTATCACGTTGAACAATTCTTTCCCCTTCGACCTCATAAAATATTTCACTATCTATGTAATTTGTTGTCTCACATTCATTTACAATCATATGAATACTGATTGCTTTGTTGTCACCAGGTTGAAGGTCAAATTCCCCAGTATATGAACCTGCGCCCCCCTTTATCCAATCAGTTCCATATACAGATACACCAGAAGACGGTTTCAGAATTAATTGCACTTTCATCGGAGGATTTCCAATCGGATTAATGGCAGATAATGTAATAATTGCATTTTCACCTTCATTAATTACAGTTTTTGTGCTTCCAAAATATACACTTGGTCCTGTTCTTTCAACAGATAATTCTATATTCTCTTTAGCTGTATTTGATGATTTATCAATTGCCACAACTTCGATATTATATTTTCCCATCGGCAGTGAATCTGTATTTAATATATAATTTCCACCATAATTTTGTGAACTGGCTAATTCACCATTGATGAAAAGTTTAATTGATGCAATTCCACTTGAATCATCGTTAGCACCATAAGATATATCCAGTTTTTCTCCCTCTTCCAAAATATTATTTTTGTTATATTCTACAATTGTAGGTTTATTTAGTGTAATTTGAGGCGGAGTGGTATCTAATGCCGAAATCGTAATTGTTTTATCATTATTTGTTTGATCACCTTCAGTTTTTATATCCCCTTCAACTATGACAGCTCTAATCTTATGCATTCCAATTTGAGCAATCCACATAGATTGTACTTTTGTGCTCCAACTAGGAATTAGTTCTTTAAAGGGAACAGTCGCAAAATAATTTTGCGAATTGTCAAGATAAAAATAAACATTGCCATTACTAGAGCGCCCATTTCCCTGATTTTTAATTGTCACGATCAAATTTATAGAATCTCCAATAGATGGTTTAGAAGGCACAAATATAAATTCCTCTATCATAAGATCAGAAGGTGAAATGAGTGCGAACGAAACAATTTTTTCGTTGTTTTTTTCATCACTTTCAATAATAGAATTATCTTTATCAACGATTGCTTTTAATGAATGTGCCCCCTTTTCAGCATTCCATGTAAATGAAACAGCTGAAGTGCCCCCAGCAACAATTTCATCATAAGTTAGGAGTGCAAAATGGGTTGTTGCCTGATCAAAATAAAAATATATTTTTCCGCTATCTGATTTTCCATTACCTTGATTCTTTATTGTTGCAAAAAATGTTACAGTCTCTCCTATAGACGAACTCGTGGGATTCCAACTAACATTTTCTATAATCAAGTCAGGTAGAGAAACCAAAGATAAAGTTACATTTTTTTCATTATTTTTTTCATCACTTTCGGGTATCGTATTTGCCTTATCCACTATTGCTTTTAGTGAGTGCGTTCCACCTTGAGCTGCCCAGGTAAAAGAAACCGTATTATTATATCCTGCTGCAATTCCATTAAATGGTTTGTATACAAAATGGGTTTTTGAATCATCTAGATAAAAAAAGATATTACCATTATTTGAATTGCCACTTCCTTGGTTTTTTATAATTACACTGAATGTTATTGTATCACCGATTGATGAAACTGATGGAATCCATGTAATGTCTTGAACAACAAGATCAGATAATGAGGTGGAAGAATATGTAACGGTATTTTCATTATTTGATTCATCAGATTCTGGAATGGAATCATCCTTATCGACCAATCCCCTGAATGTATGTGACCCGGATAAGGCATTCCAGGTAAATGTGGTGGTTGTGGTTGCTCCTGCAGATAATCCTCCTATATCTTTGTAAGTAAAGTGGCTTGTAGAACCATCAAGATAAAAATATACCCGGCTATTACTTGAACTTCCACTGCCTTGATTCTTTATTGTGGATGTAAAAGTTACCGCTTCACCAATAGATGGATTTGTTGGCAACCATGTAATATCTTGTACAACAAAATCAGATAATGATGTAGACGAAAATTGTACAGTTTTGTCATTATTTGTTTCATCCGATTCTGGAATGGAATTATCTTTATCGACCAATCCCCTGAATGTATGTGACCCGGATAAGGCATTCCAGATAAATGTGGTGGTTGTGGTTGCTCCTGCAGATAATCCTCCTATATCTTTGTAAGTAAAGTGGCTTGTAGAACCATCAAGATAAAAATATACCCGGCTATTACTTGAACTTCCACTGCCTTGATTCTTTATTGT
>DQIO01000223.1:6078-7882 GCA_020793555.1 Methanosarcinaceae archaeon
GATAAAAATATACCCGGCTATTACTTGAACTTCCACTGCCTTGATTCTTTATTGTAGATGTAAAAGTTACCACTTCACCAATAGATGGATTTGTTGGCGACCATGTAATATTTTGTACAAGAAGATCAGATAATGAGGTAGACGAAAATTCCACGGTATTTTCATTATTTGTTTCATCCGATTCTGGAATGGAATTTTCTTTATCTGCGACTGCTTTAAAAGAGTGCAATCCCGCCTGTGCAACCCACGTAAAAGATACTGTTGTAGTTGAATCAGCATTAATGGTGGTAAACGATTTATGAGTTAAAGGGCTAACCAAACCGTCCAAATAAAAATAAATCTGTCCAGCATTAGAAGTACCATTGCCTTGATTCTTTATGGTTGTAGTAAAGGTTACTGTATCACCAAGGGATGGATTTGTTGGTGACCACGTAATATCCTGAACTACGATGTCAGGAGAAGTTTCAGCAGATGCAATATTAGCAGTAAATAATAAAATAAATAAAAAAATGCTCATTGGAATCAAAAACAAAAATATTTTTCCTAGGATGATTTTATAGTTCCTCATAATTTCAACCCACATTGTTCCAGAGCATATAAATAGATACTTTTATATAATATCAATACATTTAATTTAGTTATATTCATAATACCACCATTATTAATGCAAATTTCCATATATTCCACCTAAATATGCGTGAAACGTAAGTTTGTTCCCATATATAGGTCTATCCTTTTTCAGCCTACTTTTCGCTCATGGTGTCAAGATTGACTTGGAAATTTATCGATAATGCATATATCTGCCAGCGTTCAAAATCGCACTTTCTGCAGGTAAATCCAAAAAGTGAATCTTTTTAATCAACTTCCTCCATTTCATCAGTAAACTCATCTGAGGGGATGAACAACTGATGGACATAACAACTACAACACTATCACATTTAGGATTAGTTAGCGGAACGTTTGACGAACTCGGTATTTCAGATATAATAGATGCCAACATACCAAAAAGTCGAAATAACAATTTATCTCATTCCACCGTAATGAAAGCCATGTGTGTAAATGGTTTGGTATTCAACGAAAGCCGACTTTATCTTTTTTCTAAATATTTTGAAAACCTTCCAACAGAACGGTTATTGGGAAAAGGTATTCTCCCGGAACACATAAACGACGATGTTCTTGGAAGAACACTTGACAAAATGTATGAACATGGTTGTACTGAACTTTTCAATAAAATAGTCCTCACAGCAATGAAAAACGTTCCGTTAGACAACCATATTCTATACAACGACACAACCAGTTACAGTTTATATGGAAATTACGAAAACCGTGATAGAGACTGTTGTTTTAGCCCGCAATTTATGCTGAAAAATATTGATCTTAATCGTTATACCCCACAGCTCTGCTGCGGTTAGGACAAACCGTAATCTAATTGGCGTTTGAAATACAATGTACTAAATAAGAAAAGGAAGGTTGCAAGTAAATGAAACTTTTGGATTTCGAATAGAAACAGAGTTGTAAAGCGACGGCACGTCATGCCCCGCAGCTCTGCTGCGATTGGGTGTGCCGTCGCAACGTTTGACTTTAAGATGAGTGTGAGCATTGAAGATCAAATTTTAGAAAAACCTGAGATATTGAAAGACAATATTCAACACCGATTTTTGTCAGCCGTTTATGTTCCACGAATAAAATACGATTTTCACATGAAAACATCTAGTGTCACGTCAACAACATAATGTCGCGAGATGAAAGGGGGTAAGACAGATGCAAAAAACGACGCGACCGCGCAAGAGAGCGGCACGTTCCT
>DQIO01000222.1 GCA_020793555.1 Methanosarcinaceae archaeon
ATTACAAAGAAATAAGACCTGCGCTTCCTCAATATGAAAGACGTATTACAGCACTTAGGACAGAAAAAGACATAGCTTCCATAAATGATGATGCTCTATCTGAATACACTCAAATTGTAAAGGATTTAAGTGATATCAGACAAAAAATAAAAGACAGTGTCGATGCACTTGCAGAATATGATTCTAAAAAGAAAAAAGAAAAGCGATTGCTGGATTTGAGAAATATTGGTGTGGGTGTTATTATTGGGTTAATAATCGCTGCTGTGAGCTGGGTTTTAACGTCATGACATATTTTTAACTGAATGTGTGCGACCAATCAAAATGAGCAAACACGCAATGATTGGAGAGGGGCGCATATCCGCCACTTCCCATACATTCCTCTACCATGCTCCAACCGCACATGCCTTCAAATTCAGGATACTCTTCTTCTGTCGGGTCTGGGATTAAATTCATTTGATGTGTTTCATCCGGCGTGGAGTTGGTGATTTTAGGTGGCAGCATGTGTTATTTGGTTTTTTTACTGCTCCTCGATCCTTGTCAGTTTATTTGCACACTTTTTCTAAACTTATATAAGTGATAATATCCAAAGGTTCTTCGAGCATGGATGTATTTATATGACTACAAAATTATTAAAATGTACATTGACGGACAAGAATGAAATCATAGCATATGCTGAATTTTATGATTTTGTTAATAAAAGTGAGTCGAAATTAGAGAAGTCTATTTTAAAAGAAGCGCAAACGGTAGAATGTGCTGATGATTTATTTAAATTATTACTAGACAAAGATAAAGGCATCCTAAAATGGAAAGGTGCTTTGAGGATTAAGCGATATTTTGAAGATGAAGAATATTGGAATTCGAGTAGAAAAGAGGAGTTCTTGAATTTGATCAGAATGTCATGCGATGATTATAACGTCAATGAAGAAATTGTAACTGAATTAATTGAATATAAGGGCATCTATTATCCAATGGCATCCACGATTGTTTATTTTTTCAGTCAAGGAAAATGCCCAATCATTGATTGGAGAGCCATACAAACTCTCAATGAATTGAATTATGATGTAAATAATGATGATTGGGATGGCTATTTTGAAACATGTTTTAAAGCGATTAGCAATTCTGGAATCCGTTTTAGAGATTTAGATAAAGCACTATGGATATATCAAGATGTTAAAAAATATTTAACAATATGTGAAGAACTAAACCGTTTGAATATTGGACTATAGATTGAAATCAATTGATTAATTGTATTTGTATAGCTGGTGCAGTACTGTGGTGCAGAGTGTTTAATGAGTGCATGATAAAAACGATTCTACAATCCGCGCATGCGCGGCGTTGCCCTGCATACACATCGAATTTTCAATTGCTTCCAGCGCATTCCACAATTTTCTCGTACACATTTTACTAACGGTTTCGATTATTCAATTTCGTATGTATGAAACATGCCGCCTGCGGGCGGTCGCATTGTTTTTGGATTCAAATCGAAACATTTCATTTGCGCAGTAATCTTAAAACAGCTATACAAATACGATTAATTATATTCTGCAATTAATGAATATAAATCAGAATTTGAGGGGCAAAAATTCCTCCCAATATCCCGTATTTTCTCATTTTCCACACCATCCACGTTGCCAAAAAATTAAACAACCCCAACATCAATCACCATTACCATTGCGCGAATCCTCACAAATTTTCCCATCAACCAGTTGTATTGTCCTGTCAGTCTTGGCAGCCATGTGTTTATCATGGGTCACAAGAATGAAAGTTTGGTTATGCTCACGGTTTAGCCTTCGCAACAGTTCATAGATATTATCGCTGGCTTTTGAATCAAGATTACCCGTGGGCTCGTCCCCGATAACAATACTTGGTTTATTCACCAGTGCCCGTGCAATGGCAACGCGCTGGTTCTGGCCACCTGATAACTGGTTAGGTCTGTGTTTCATTCTGTCACCCAAGCCCACCTCTTCAAGCATTTTGCTTGCTGTCTTTCGTGCTTCAGAACGTTTGACTCCATTGATCAATAATGGCATCATAACATTTTCAAGAGCATTGAAATCAGGCAAAAGGTGATGGTACTGGAATATAAAACCCAATTGTTTATTCCTTGTAACAGAACGCTGCTTATCAGACATTTTCGTAACATCGACCCCATCCAGCAGGATAGTTCCACTGGTGGGAGTATCAAGAATACCGATCTGGTTTAGCAGTGTACTCTTGCCGGAACCAGATGGACCCATAATAGCCATGAACTCTCCCTGTTCAATATTCAGCCCCACATCGTCAAGGGCTTTTATTTCCACTCCGTCACCGAATATTTTGGTCAGGTTTTTTATCTGGATAATATACTTTTCAGACACTATAAATCGCCTCCACTGGGTCCATTTTTGAAGCACGCCTGGCAGGGAATACTCCGGCTATGATATTAATTACCATAGCAAAAACACTGGCTGAGATGAAATTCTTAAATTCTATCACAATTGGCAGGTGATCCATCCCGAAATACATCTCGGGAGGGACGGGTATAACAATGGATGCAATTGCCGCCGATGCTGCATATCCCAATATACAACCAACAGCAACACCCATCATTCCCAGGATTGCCGCTTCCAGTAAAAATATCAGCATAATACTTCGCCGGGATGTACCCATAGCCATTAACATACCTATCTCCCCCATCTTTTCCATAACTATCATAATCAGGACATTGGCGACACCAAAACCCGATATGCCGAAGATAATAATATAAAAGAAATAAACCATACCCTCCGAAGTCTCAAGAAGGGTCAGTATTTCTGCATTCTGCTCCATCCAGCTTATAGCATCATAACCCGTCTCACGGTCAATTCCGTTAGCCAGATCTTCGGAAGCATACGGATCAGACAGCCTAATTCCCATTCCTGTTATTACATCCCCTGATCTATAGAGATCCTGCAACCGCTCAATATTTACAAATGCCATTGTTTCATCAAGCGGCGTTCCAGTCTGGAATATGCCGGTAATAGTAAAATCAATAGGTTCAGCCCCCGGGATCTGGGCTGTTACACTGTCACCCATTCCCACATCAAGGTTTTTAGCTAATTTGTAACCAAGGACTATGCGGCTGCCGGGATTTTCAATGGATGTAAACTCCCCGGCCAGCATATATTTATCCCTATTGACAACCCGGTTCTCATCTTCAGGATTGATGCCGTACAACAGTACCCCTTCAGCGTTGTGCTTGTATTGCAAAGCAGCCTCGCCCTGGAAATATGACGAAACTCCCTCTACACCTTCCAGATCATAGATATGGTTCTCAAGCCCGTGGTAGAGGTGTATGTAATCCTCGTCTTCCTTTGGCATGATCGTGATATGAGCCTGGTTCTCAGTTGTTGAATCGATCAATATACTCGTGTAACCGCCCATCATTGACATGAATATTATAATTATACCCACAGCCAGTGATACTGCAATAACGGAAAACAACGTTTGCCTGCGGCGTGACTTGATGTGTCTTGTAGCAACATCCAGCTCAAACATGGCAATTCCCCTCAATCACGGCCAATCGCCTCCACCGGCTTAAGTTTTGAAGCACGACTTGCAGGGTATATCCCGGCAATGAGATTTATCAGGAATGTGAACAACACGATAATGACCGCATCCTGTATCCTGACAACAAACGGTATTGATGAGATACCGGCCATGACTTCAAATCCATAGTCATATGACCCCATATATATGGCAAACGCCGCACCCAGCATCACGCCAAATAAACCCCCCAATAATCCCAGAATGCTGCTTTCCATCACAAATATTCTCATAATGCTTCTTCTTGACACTCCCATTGCCATGAGCATACCTATCTCTTTGGTTTTTTCCATGACTGACATAAACAGAGTACTGACTATACCAAAAGATGCTATAATTATAATAAGACCCAGTGTGATGGCATTGCTTGTTCCTTCAATTTTCAATGTTTGTATTATTTCAGGATTAGTTTCCTTCCAGCCTGCAGCGGGATATCCAAGGGTATCGATCTCCTCTGATATTTCCTGTGCCCGCTCACGGTCATCTCCGCGCACTAAAATAGTTGTTACAACGTTAGACACGTCAAGAAAATCCTGGACTGTGGACAGGGACGTAAACGCCAGAGTTTCATCCATAGGTGTTTTGCTGTTATAAATGCCCACAACTTTCAGGTTTGTCGGATTTGCTTCCGGAAATGAAGCATCAATGGTATCTCCAATTTCCACATCGAGTTTTTCAGCAAGTGCATCACCAACCACTACACTGTTGGGAGACACCTCCAGATCCCTGAAATTGCCCTCGACAATATTGTTATTGATAAACATCACGGAATCATGGTCTTCAACCCGGATGCCCTGCATGACCACATTCTTGTTCTTGCCTTTGTATTCAAATGTAGCGGCTCCCATAAGGACCGGTGATATGCTTGTCACGCCATCGATCTCATTGATATTTTCTATGAGATTACGGTACAGATGAATGTAATCTTCACCTTCCTGTGGTTCAACTGTTACATGTGGCATCATTGTGTCAACAGTCTTTGAATACATCTCATCGGTAAAACCCACCATCATCGCCTGTGACCACATGAGCAGCATAACTGCCAGACCGACTGCAATTATAGAAAAGATGGACTGTCTACGGCGAGAAGTTAGATGCCGCAGGGCAATGAAGAGCTCATACATGAATATCACCTGCGTCTGTGGTTTGCCAGATATGCTATTATAAGAAGTGAAAACGTTGAAAAGATGGTAAGACCTGGTGACTCTTCGGTGGTAGTCGATTCAGGTGTTTCGTCAACAAAGATGTCTTCCTCAACTTCTATGACCGTATCCCACCTGTCCAGTGTATCACCATCGTTACCCACGACTGTGAGTGTAAGTTCGTATAGCCCTGTTTCAAGTTTGTCGTTCCATGCGACCTCGATGGTTTCGTCATCTCCTGACATCAGGACCGGGGACTTTTCAGATATTTCCTCAATTACGTTACCGTTCTCTGTAACTGTAAATACGATATTACCTGTGAATGGAACCTGTGACTGACCGAGTAAGGTAGCGCTTGCACCTGTCTCATCCTTGTAGAGTTCAGTAATCTTTGCATCGTCTTTTGTAGTGAATGTTTCCGATCTTGCAATTACAACATCTGTTGGTGATGCGATCCTCACTTTCACTCTGGTGGAGTATTCATGATCGTTATCGAGACGTATGTTCCAGTCTTTTGAAAGTGGTGTAGCCTGCACTACATTAATGCGGTTGTCTTTGGTCTGGTAAACAACGGTGTCGCCATCAACAAGCATGTATTCCACATCTGCCAGCACGGGTTCTGCACCCAGTGCGCCAATCTTTGGCGAGAGGATGATGCTGATGCCCATTGAATCCGGTACGATGTCCTTGATGTATATTTTTGGGATAGCCGCCCGCCCGTATGAGAAGTTGGAGTATCTTGTTTGTATGGTGCTGCCGTCCATTGACATTACAATTTCGGTTCGGTAGTACCCTTCATCAGGTTTGATGTCCCAGAATGCCACTTTGGTAATATCGGCATTAGGTGAAATATCTTTGATGTCGAATTGTTTTGATGATATTACTTTTCCATCGAATATCAGGTTAGACCTTACAACGATGTTTTCATAATTTTCATTTGCATGGATCGTGAAGTCTGCCGAGTCAACGTCTGAGTAGATCTCAATGATGTTGATATCCTGTGCGCTGGCTGGCTGGACTGAAATAAATAGTAATAGCAATGTTGCCAAAAATATTGTTAAATTTCGTGTGGACATGTTACCGTTACCTCTTTGTTTATATTATTCAATTATTTCCTGAATTATCCATCTTCAATGCGAATTTTGTAAATGTTCCAGAGTCTGCCCCCAGTATCCTTTCAATAAGATCAAATACGGCGGTCATGATTTTTTTTGTACTTCCAACACGATCTTCTGTATCATACATCCAATGGGAAATTGCAAAAGTTGTGCCTATAATGGACAATGCAGCCATCTCAGGATATTTTGTATCAAATAAATCTTCCTGCACTCCTTCTTCTATCATCTGGCGAAATGGCGGGATGATGTTCGAAGGTACATTCTTTTCAAACTTGGCATGTAGATGTACGTTCTGATCCTCATGGAAATAATCAATCAGTTTCTCTTTACCTTGATCCATATTATTGAGAAAACTAAAAAATGCCAATATCTTCTCGATGGCATTGAGATTATCCTTCGCTGCTATCGCTTCTACCCCCACTTTCATATCATCGATATACCGGTCGATTATAGCATTTAATATGTCTTCTTTGGATTTAAAATAGTAGTAGAACGTGCCTTGTGCGACACAAACCTTTTTAACGATATCAGATACTGCAGTCTCGTTGTATCCGTTCTTGAGGAATAGTTCCTCAGCGATATCAATTATCTCGGTGCGTCTTGTTTCGGGGTCTTTTACTATGCGAGCCATGTTCTGACCTTCACTGACTGACTGTCAGTCAATTGTTTGATTATAATTATATAAATAGTTTTGCAGACAATTTGGAGATTTTTTATTCGAGGAAGGAGATTGATTACCATAAGTTTTTACGAAAAGATCAGGTAAATACGCTTTTTCGAAAAATACCATTCAGGAAAAGTCACAGCCTTTTAGTGCACACATAAACTGCCATAAACCCACCTGAATAATCGACTTCATCGATAGAGAATCCTGCTCTTTTAAGCAATTCTTCCATAATCCAGTCAAATATTGAATATTCTTCTCGAATTGCAACAATAGAATCTTTTGCCATATCCTCCCCTGCAACTTCTCCGATCCTGTCAACCCAGTTATCGAAAAAACTGCTGTGTTCCTTGGATACCAATAAGAGATAACAGTGTCCCGTAAGTAGAATTTTCCCCCATCTTTAAGCATTTCGAACGCACGGCTCAAAGCGACCATTTTCCAAAAATCAGGTAGATGATGCAAAGCCAGTTGTGATACAATTGAATCCAGTGGTTCCCCGCGGTGTTCACAGGTCAGGAATCCGACATGGTGGTATTCAATATTTTTTACAGCCTGCACTCGTTGGTTTTATCGAGAATTTCCATTAACCCAAATTATCATTGATCCGCATATAAGTGGTTTATATACAAGTGCTCAAATATTGAGGTTTATAGAAATCTTCTATCGATATTACTGCCGATTGCGCTTTGCATTCTTTGCGGTCTGGGATGCGTAATAATTTATGCACGTTTGGGAATAGTCCAGCGACTTTGGGGTCATGTGTTCCACAATCTCACTCAGTTTTCTTTCAGGTTCTTTGTTTTGTGCTGGAATTCCATATTTTTCATTGTGCATTGACACAATGTCAAGCATGATATGCTGAAGTTCCACAACATCAAATTTCTCTTTTTCAGACAGTTTGTCAAAATCATTCATCAGACTTTCAATACGGTCTCTATTTTCATCAGACACTTCTATTGTAGATATCGGGTTGATCAGTTTATGTTCCATTAGTACCACCTTATGGATTATTTTGTCCAACACTTTTGGCATGTAATCATTGACCAAAAAAGCAGACTATAAAATCAAAACTCTTATAATATATAAAAGGAACGGTTTAACTCATTCTTTCTCATCTTTCAATACCCGGACAGCGCGCATCGTTTCCCTGTGAAGTGAAACAATAAGGTCGCTAAGCACCCCGAAAATGAACATCTGGAATCCGGCGATGATGAGCAATACTGTTAACATCGTCATAGGTATGCGAGTTACGTCATGCATCCACTCATTCACAACAAACAGTCCAACACCGAAACCGATGACAATGAGTATCGCACCGAGAACCCCAAAATAAAAAAGCGGATTGTGCATCTTTGCCAGTTTGTATATTGTCATTCCGATCTTAAAAC
>DQIO01000221.1 GCA_020793555.1 Methanosarcinaceae archaeon
GATTCTCATATCTGAAAATATGACACCGCTTAGAAACCATTTTATATTTCATATTTATGCCGTGGGAACGTGCCGCACGCATGCGGTCGCGCCGTTTTTCTCATGAACTCGATAAACCAACCGCCTGTGCTAAACACAAAGGTGCACCGACAAGATATGTACGATATTTTTAATGCCGTATCAATCACTATCGGAAGCGTATCCCGCATTCCATCATTGCCAATAAGATATTTACTAACGATTTAGCTTCTTCACGACAGTATATTATGGAAAATGCCGCCTGACGGCGGTCGCATTGGTTTCGATTCGTATAGATTTGAATTTTACACTAAAAATATCAGCTATACAAATACTAAAAATCAACCGCGGAGAGCGCAGAGGGCCGCAGAGGGCCGCAGAGGGCCGCAGAGTTATCCACATTTAGATTCTCTCCGCGACCTGCACGCCTTGTGGGTGTAGCAGGCACTCAACTCCGTAGGAGGTGGGCGTACTCTGCGGTTCGTATATACCCCTATTGCAAGATCGCAGGATATTAAGAGGGTACTTTCATGCTAAATAATGCGCCGTGTAGCAAGTGACACCCTCTCCTTACCCACGAATTCGATCAAACGACATGGCAGCACGCGCGCGAGAAAATCAGATCCTAAACTGCACCCGCTACAAAAGACAAAAGAGCAAACAGCATCGCGATCTTAAATAATTTTGACGACTTTGCCGCATTGTTCTTAACAATGATTTCGAACACCGCGACCGCAAAAAGAAGATCTGCTAACACTACTACATACAGGTATGCGGGACTCAACATTGACTGCATATATGGGATCGGGCTTGCAAGCACCGCAAAAAAACCTACCGATGCTGCAACGTATGCAGATTTTTTTACACCGATCATGATAGGGAGAGTGTTTGCCCCATCTTTTTTGTCACCTTCAATGTCCTCGATATCCTTCACGATCTCGCGCGCAAGGGTTGCGAATGTTGCAAGCAGGAAAAGAACCGATAAAGCCTTCAAACCTTCTATTCCAAATACTGCACCGCCAAACAAAAAAGTTGAACCTGTAAGATAGCCGACACTGATATTTCCAAACAATACCGTTCGCTTTAGTGTCCTTGCATAGTAGATCAGAAGCAGGGAGTTAAATAATGCGATCAAGCCACATATTAAGTTGACAAGAAATGCTATTGCAGTACCAACTGCAAAAAGAATGAATGAAAAATAAAGTGCCTGAGACAAACCAATTTGTCCGGACGGGATTGGGCGCGAGGGTTTGTTCACAGCATCGATATCAACATCAAAATAATCATTGATCGAATTTCCCGCACCTGTTATTAAAAACACGGCGAGGAATATCAAAGGAATATCAACGAACGAGATCGTGACTGCAGGATCCAGCATACTGTATGCGATCAGTACACCGACAACGGCTGCAAATGCACCCATCAGGCAGTTTCCAGACCTTATCAATTGGAAATATGCACGCATGAATCACCATTGACAGCCAAAATATAAAATTCTACTTACTTCGTTTGATATTGAGCATTCGGTCAAGTGCACGCTTTGCCTTTATTCGCACATCTCCCGGCACTGTCACAACATGCTCCATATTCTCAAGTGAATTCAAAACCGCAGCCAGAGTGGTCATTTTCATGTTAGGGCATATCGCATATTCGGATGCGGGATAAAACTTCTTGTCCGGGTTTTCCAACTCCAATTTATGTAAAAGACCGTTTTCCGTACCAATGATAAACTCATTACAATCGGATCCATTCACATACTTTGTCATACCTGTTGTACTGAAAACATAGTCTGCGATCTCCAGAACATCATCACGGCATTCAGGATGTGCTATAAATTCGGCATTTTTGTGCTCCTCTTTCATGAGTAGCACATCGCCTGCAAGGATCTGGTGGTGAGTCGGACAATATCCCTCCCATGGAATGATCGTTTTGTCAGTGTGTTTTGCAACATAGTTTGCAAGATTCTTGTCAGGAACAAACAGTATCTCATCGTCGTCAAGTGAATTCACGACCTCCACAGCATTTGCAGATGTACAGCATATATCAGACTCTGCCTTCACTGCAGCAGATGTGTTTACATAACATACAACAACTGCATTTGGGTGTTTTTTCTTTGCATTTTTAAGAGATTCTACAGTCACCATCTCAGCCATCGGACAACCGGCATCGATCTCCGGTATCAAGACCGTTTTGTCAGGGCTGAGTATCGCGGCACTCTCTGCCATAAAATCCACACCGCAAAAAATAATCACATCCGCATTCTGTTCCACAGCCTGCTGGCTAAGCCCGAGTGAATCTCCAACAAAATCCGCAATGTCCTGAACCTCACTTCGCTGGTAATTGTGAGCAAGGATCACAGCATTGCGTTCTTTTTTCAACGTGTTAATCTTATCAATAATAGTTTGCATATCCTGCATATAATCACTGTGCCAATAATTGATCGTACGATCAATTGTCCATAAGTCTGATTGATCGTTCTACTTGACTGTACTAAATTTGCATTACAATAAGCACAATCGCATAAAACGTTTTCTTATTCAAATACCTTTTGTGATAGTATATATTTATAGAATTATATATTTCGAGTTAATTCGACCGACAGGAAGGATTTTCTCGTAGTACATGTTTTAGAAACATATAGTGCGAGTTAATTCGACCGAAGGGAGAATTTTCTCGTTCTTAGGATCATATCAAGTCAGGTACCGATCTGGACAGGACTCGCTATTTTCTTAATTGTCGCAATCGCGGACAGTGCTGCAAGGTAACTGGTTTTTGGATTCGTGGGTGACGGAACATTCTCAACCTTTGTGCTGAACTTGCCAAACTTCCCTTCCACTGAGATCTCATGCATGTTCTTGGACAATGATGGATCTGCCACAACTCGAACCTTTGTTCTTTCAAATCCAATTCCTGCAATGCTCAATGATGCTGCAACATTCACATTTGCAGGGAATGCCTTGACGGCTTCATTTGCAGTTCCGTCAAAAATGACAGTTCTGCTTGTTATCTTATCAAGGTCAATATTATTCCGGACAATATATGGAGCGCCTGCAAGACCATGCGGTGGTTTTTGTGTGGTTAGTGTGACCGAATATACATCTGCCGACATGGCAGATTTCAATCCATCAAGACCAACGATTGCACCGGATGGAAGATATACCTTACAGCCTTTTTCTTTTGCAAGACCAAATATCGTATCGCGGAGTTTTTCATCGGCAAATGCGCCAATACTCATTATCATCACATCACATCCGGCACTTAACGAAGTTGAAGCAACTTCAGGGACCGCCGCCTGTGATGCAGCCTCAACAATGAGGTCAACATGTTGTGCCATTTCTGCAATGTCAAGTATCTGCGGGTCTGTGTTCTTCAACCCTTTTATCACGGCTGCTGTGTGTTCATCAGTCCTATCGTAGATTGCATACAGTTCAACACCCATGGTACCTTCATCAATCGCCTTGCAAATCTCAGCACCGATCGCCCCACATCCGACAACTCCTATCTTAAACATGTTAATTTCGCTCTTATTAGTGTAATAAAAAATGTAGTGACAAATTGATAACGGTTCCATCATTTAATGGCAAATTTGTTAATATTTCAATACCATTTAAAAGCATATAAATCTCTTGAGACATAAAATAGATGTGGTGAATGAATGCTTATTCGTGAAATTGAACAATTCATTGATGAAGATCTTGGATACAATGACATCTCATGCACTGTCGTGCCAGATGAGACTACAGATGCAACCATCTTCACAAAAGAGAACTGCACGCTTGCAGGACTTGATGTGGCAGAAGCATTTTTTAATTATTTCAAAATAAATGCAAAAACGGCATACTTTAACGGTGATGATGTGCATGCAGGTGACGTGATATTCACTCTTAGTGGCAGTACGGTGTCAATTCTCCGCGCAGAGCGACTTGTACTGAACTTTCTCGGACATCTTATAGGTATAGCAACATTGACCCGCAGTTGTGTCAATAAAGTTGAGCCGTTGTCACAAGTACGTATTGCATGTACAAGAAAAACTACGCCCGGCATTCGCAAGTTTGAAAAAATGGCTGTTGTGGCAGGCGGCGGCGATGCACATAGGTTCAATCTTTCTGATTCCATTATGTTGAAAGACAATCACATAAAAATGATGGGGATTGAAGCAGCAATTGAATCCGCTAAAAAAATGGCAAGTTTTACACAAAAGATTGAAGTAGAAGTGGAATCCACAGACGATGCGATCCTTGCTGCAAGTATGGGTGTTGATATTATCATGCTGGACAATATGGAACCGGGTGAAGTGATTCGCACTGTGGAGACGTTAAAGCGCAAAGGACTTCGTGACTCCGTCATCATCGAAGCATCAGGTGGAATTACTTCGGATAATGTTGTCGAGTTTGCAAAAACAGGTGTCGATGTCATCTCCATGGGTTCGCTTATCCATAAAGCCAATTGGATAGATGTAAGTCTTGAGTTTTCGATGTCAGACGATTGAGGCGATAGTCATAAAGTTTATATTCAAACCTGTGTATTATAATATACAATATTATATGAAAAAAATGTAACAATATAGCAACATGTGCTTATTGAATTATTGAGGGAAAATGGTCAAGTTAAGCAGAACTTTTTTACTTGTTTTATGTTCAATTGTACTTCTGACAATGCTGTCAGGAAGTGCATCTGCAAGTGTTGAATATTTCGAAGAAGAGATCAAAATAGGTGATGGATATCAGATTAACAATTATGTAATTGATGTTACGGATGTCTTTATTACAGATAAACTCGCGATCTTTAAAGTCTATGAAAATGGTGATAATGAACCAATACATGATGAGATGATTGGCATCAACGAGTCTTTCAATTTTGATCTTGAAAATGGTGAAATAGAATTGAAATTATTATCTGTCGGCAGTGGTGTGCTTGATAGAGCTAGTGTTCTCATAACAGTCAGAAACGTAGATACATATTTAACGGGGATTGTAAACGGAGGACATGAATATGCCACCTACTCAGGAACTCCTGTCATAGAATTAACAAAAACAGTTGACGAAGATAACATTATGGTCGATGATATCATTACAGTAACGGTTACTGCAAAAAATACCGGTGACGACAAAGCTACAAATGTCATATTTTCAGATCCAAAGCAGGAACATTTTATATTGGACAAAAGTATACTTGAGCAGACAGGTCCAATGTCAATGGATGTTGGCGCTTCACAAACGGTATTTGTGTATATGTTAAAGGCGACGGAGGCAGGATCATTTATACTCAAGTCAAGTACGGCCACATTTTCAAACAGCGCAAATCAGGCGTTTCCACAGGCATCATCGAATACACCTACCATAACAGTAACAGCACCTGAAAGTCTGGAAGTGCAAAAGTATGCAGTACTGGAACTTTCAACAGACGTTGACAGCATGATTGTTGCAAGGAACGATAAGATTACTGCAACCATCAACATCAAGAATACAGGTGATGCACCTGCAAGTGCTGTGTGGATCAATATAATCATCCCACAAGGTCTTGAATATGTAGACGGTGACAGTGCAATCGAGATCATTGGCGGTGTGCCAAAAATATACATGGAATCATTTGGTGTACAAGGAGAAAAGGAATATCCCTACACTGTAAAAGCGAGTGAACTTGGAACATACACCCTGACAACAAAATTAGCGTATGAATACGATGACGGGGTAAATGCTGAAGCTCAAAAGGATAGCACTGAATCTGTAACAGAGAATATTTATGTGCAAAAAGGCAAATATGATGAACTGCTTGAGCAGCCCATATATGTTTATGCTTTGCCAATCATTGCAATTATTGCGATTGGAGCATGGATATTCCACAGACATAAACAATATAAGTTCTAATCTCATTACTAAATGAGATAAAATTCACAATTATGCATTAAATCCGGAGGAATTATTTGCTTAACATATTAATGGTCGGAAATGGGCAATGCGGCAATCGTATTCTTGATGCCATCAACAAGCAGGCATTCGGCGGAAAAACAAAATTTGCAAAATTCTATTCTAAACAAAAATTCAAGAGCCGAGTGGAAACTATTGTAATCAACACTGCGATCAATGACCTCAAGGAATTGAAACACACAAAAGGTAAAGATAGAATTCACATACCTCACCTGCATGGTGTAGGAGCTAACAGGAATATTGGAAAATCTGTTTTTACAGAAAATAAGGACCTTATAATGCGCCAGATCGAAGATAGAGGACGTTTTGATGTAGCATTTGTAGTCACATCCGCATCAGGGGGAACAGGTTCATCTTTCACTCCAATGCTGATAAGAGAACTCAAAGAAAGATACGATTTTCCGATATATGCAATTGTAGTACTTCCATTCAGGGAAGAAGGTACACTATATCTCCAAAATGCGGCATTTTGCCTGAGGGATATGCGGGATAGCGGTGCAGATGGAATAATCCTTGCAGACAACCAGTTCTTAAAACAACTTGGTGGCGATATAGAATCTGCCTATAATGGGATCAATGACATGATCGCTGAGCGTATCCTATTTTTACTTGATGCACTTGACAGTGATATGATGATGGTTACTGACCTTGGTGATTTTAAGACTGTGATGGATGGGGGTGCAGGACTTGCCACAATTGGGTTCTACAAGGCTGATAAGGATGTTCCGGTAAAGACCGCGATCCAAAAAGCACTGTCTCCTTCCGGATTATTGTTCTCGACAAATGTCTATGATGAGGCGAGCAGGGCAATGATCATCATAAAAGGTGACAAGAGTTATTTGAGCATTGATGACATCTCAAACGAAGTTGAAAAACTGGCATCTGCTGTTGGTCATGTATTCAAAGGTATCATTGTAAGAAATGGCGAATATCCTCAGGTTCTTGCAGTACTCACATTGGAATTTGCATCCGAACTTGAAAAATTGTATTCAGTTGCAGTTGATGCAATCCAGCATGAACGGGAAAAGAAAGAACGGGTTGATAGCAAAAAAGAGATCAACAAAGCATTCTCGCAACTTGATGGACTTGAACCTCATTATTGAAAAGCAACATAAACAGCAAACACAGCCGCAAGTATCACCATACCCACCTTGGGGCCAGATGCCTTTTCATTGATCGAGATCACATAATTGTCCACAGTCGTGAACATTCCCTTCCCAGCGCCTGCCAACTTTCTCTTAACTGTGCGATGTCGGCACAGTCAGAATCATGAAACTTGATATTCCATCTTAATATTGCATAATACGCGGGACATCGTCAATTATTTCGATATAAGTAAATTCATTGCTGTCTTCAGCCCCCCAACAACCAGAATTCGCAACTCGATTTTCCATATCAACGTATTGCCTATGAGTATGGCCATAAATTAGAAATTCTTCCGGTTTTATTCCAAAAAGAAAATGTCTCACATTTGATTTTGCTAATTTATCAATTGAACTTAGCACATTATGATTACCTTTCAATCGAGTCTTCGGAGGGTTAAACATTGAGTGGTGTCCTATATTTCGTGATCTATACACTTAAACATTAAAAATTCTTTCCATGTCCACAGTACTTCCGAATAGCCCTACTTCCGATTGACTAAACACTTTTTGCTTTAACACCGATTTTCGTCAGCCGTTTAGGTCTCATAATTGACCATGCTCAAGATATCCACTCAAATCGAAGTCTCTTATTGCCCAACCATGGTATTGAATACGATTTCTGAAAAATTTCATTCGATTTAAAAATGGGTGTTGTTGCCTTCTTCTTCATTTTGATTATAATCTCATCGCCAACCACTTC
>DQIO01000220.1 GCA_020793555.1 Methanosarcinaceae archaeon
TAGTAAATAGCTTTTATTGCTACTGTTTGATGGCAGTTATATATTTTGGTAGGGGCACATTTCGAATATGACATCGAATGAATTATAGTTTCACGAGGTAATCATCATCATAATCGTCTAAAACTATTTTTCCAGATATAATCTCCTCTTTAATGTCTGATAATTTGACAATGTTTCCGTTTTCGTACTTTTTATATCCAAAATGTAAATGTTGTTTACCATCGCCACCCAAGAATTCCCCAACTTTTGAATGTATTAGTTCCATTGAATTATTTTTCTTGTCGTACAAGATTCCAACTTTTGCCAATTTTTGTTTCATCATTTTATCTGCTGTTTTTTTGAAGGAACCATCTGGATTTAATAACCATTTTGGATTTCCAAATGCACTGCATATTTGTTTATCAATATTTTTAACATGTGTTTTTCCACCTCTTCTAATTAATAGATCCTTTAAATCATTGAGAATTGCTTTATCACATTTGTATAATTCATTTGCATGTTCAATTATTAAATTATAGTCATCATCATCGATCTTTCTAATACTAGTATTAACTTGAGTAGCCCAACTTCCACTATCAATAAATTCATCTAATTCTTCCTCTGTTTGTTTACCTTTTATGAATTTAAGTTTGTGCAACAAAGGTCTGATTTCGATAGTAAGATCTGGAAGGAACATTTCAATATCTTTTAAGTAGATTACATTACCATAATAATAAAAACCGTCAACTTCAATCTCATTTATTGAACAATCGATTTCACTAAATTTTATATTTGTTTTCACAAAATCAACAGTAGCGCTACCAATAATTTCTCCTTTGTTATAAAACAAAACTTTGTCACCGTTGTATAAATTATTAATATTTATATTATTTTGTTCATAGTATAAACTACAAGATTTATGACGTTCATAAAACAGATTATACCAGTAATTTCGAATAAAAAGCCAACATTGACTACCACCCTTTTTCCTTTTTAGATTATGCATCTTATTAACGGATTTGTTTTCAGATGCATTTGGATTCGATTTGCATTTACAATTCATTCGTAAATAATTACAAATTGGACAATATGGATTTTGTAAATTCAAGTTAAAACACCCTTGCTTAAATATGACAACTTATAAATCCGGATTTGCGGTTTGTAAATTACAAATTGGTGCACAACCATATTCGTTTTCAAAAGATAATATAGTTTTGTTTTCATGTTTTTTAACGTTTGAATTACCATGTTGTAATTCCATGACATGAACATTAAGCGGGTAATAATCAATATAATTGTACAGCCCCCAATTTTTTTTATAATAGTAATGTTCCCAAAGTCTTTTTCCAATGTTCTCAGATCTTCCAATATAAATTATATTACTTTTTTTTCGTGGATATGAAATTAAGTATTTCTTATGGCTAATACTTATGATGTATATCCCCCGAATTTCAGCAAGTTCACTTTGAACATTGTCCCATTTAATTGGTCCTGTATAATTTTTACAAAATGATCTAGGCATTTTACCCCAATTTGTACATGTGTGTGGCTCAATTTTCAACAATTCTAATAATGTTGCCCCTGCCCTTTTTGAATTTCTCGATGAGTCCCCTCTGCTCAAGGTCAGAGACCATAAGGCTCACCTTTGCTTCGGAATATTTCAATTTGCTGCGAAGCTCTTTTTGTGTGATACGACCTTCGTTTGCTTTTATTATGTCTATTATTTCCAAAAGGTCAGATGGCAGGGATGCGGTCGTTTTTATATCGACGTTTTGTTTATGTTCTTCAGGCGTATCGATATATTCTTTTTCAGGCATTGCAACCACACTTTCCCCTGATATATCTTCTTTTTCAGAAGACTGTTTTTTGTATGCGTAAATCGAAAAACGCGCGATTGCAAATATCAGGATTATGGCAAGCAGATAGATATAACCTGAATTTTTATCATCTTGAATAGCTATTGTTTCTTCATCAAAATCTTCGGTAATCTCTGACAATTCAGTTTCATTTACAAGTTCATCACTATATGCTGGAAATAACAACAAATCCAACACATAATCGCCATCATCTGTTATTGTTATAGATTCTTCGGCAAAACACGTTAGTGTGTCATTTTTGTAATATTTGGCAGTTATCAGGTAACTCCCTGGTGCCAGATTAAATGAATACAATCCATACCTTGCTACAATGGATTGTGGCGGAGTGGAGTTCACTTCAATGACTGCATTCTCCATCGGTTGAAATGTGTACCATTCGTACACCGCACCGTGTATGGTTGCAGTGCCGGCTGCCTGTGCTGTGCTTATTAGTAACAGCATTATGACTGCATAGATAAGTGTGTGTAATATCGATCTTGAACTCACAATGGTATGTTAAAGTGTTATGTGCATATATCTTTTGCTTATAGATTTAAAGGACTGATAAAGTTTTATAAAGCAAAATATGGGTTAATAATGCTTAAAATTGAATATATAATTCAGATGATCGTTCAGAATGTAAAGTATGCTTATATTCAAAACCACCTAATTGGCAATTGTAATATTTATCAAACTGGAGGAAATGAATTATGAGATCAAAAGCAATGAAAATGTTTGCATATCTTGCTGTTGTTCTAATGTTAGTCAGTGTTCTGCCGGCAAGTGCGCTTGCAGCAGGAAATAATGACGATAGAATGATGCAAAGAGGTGCTAGTGATGATGCGGATCAGAACATTACCCGCGAACAGATAAGGGATAGGTTAAACGCAACAGATGATGCGCCAAGGATTGAAGCGAATAACAGGGTTAAGACTGCAAATCAGATTAAATCCAATGGTGTGAATACTGATGCACAATATAGGTCTGCAAAAGATAGAATTGTGACTGTACGAAACGATTACGCAGATGCAAAGAAAGATTTCCAGGATGTAAAGATTAAGATCAATAATAAGAAAACATCTGCTGATTCGGAAGAAGCCGCTGAAGCAACTTGTGCTTACATTACCCATACTATAGATTACATGATCACACACCTCGAAACTGTACAGGAAAATGCTGAAAATGGTGATTCTGATACAATTGATGGATATATCGAACAATTGCAACAGCAACAGGTGAATGTGGAATCTGCACAGACCAGACAGGAATTTGCAGAAATTGCAAAGGAAGTACGCAGTATATGGAACGATGCAGAAAAGGATGCAAAATACTTTGCAGGTCAGTCTGTTAATGAAAGACTCAACAATTTCCTGACTAAATCCGAAGGTATTTCACTCCGCCTTGAAGGCGAGATCAACCGGTTAAAAGCTGAAGGCGAGGACACCGGAGAACTCGAAGAGATGCTTGCCGAATACAATGAATTGATTGAAGAAGCTAAGCAGAATCAGGAACGTGCAGGGGAAACTTTCCAAAACCGCAATGGTCAAAGTGATGATGCAGTGAATGAGGCAAATCAGCATATGCGCCAGGCAACCAATAATATTCAGGATGCAAATAATGTACTGAAAGATATGTTTGATGAACTTAAATCAAACAGACGCGGTTCTGCAGTGCTTGACGGCACAGGTACACTTACAGCAAATGGTAATGGTACTGCGGTATTTTCAGGTAACCTCACGCTTAATATGAGTACAACCAATGCAAAACTTGTTATCAAGGATTTTGCAGGTGATGCAAACGTTGCTATTGAGGGCGATTACACAGAGGTCAATGACAGTGATGAAGATGATAACAATCGTGCGCTAGTATATCACAATCTGACCGGTACAGTTGAGATTACAGGATCACGCTTGACTGTTATGGTACATGGAGATGATGTTAGCATTACGGCAGAAGGCAAGGGTAGTGTTATACTCTCAGGAATCGGCACCTATAAGGTAGAAAATTCCGGTGTATCATCTGGGAATGAGCAGTGGGCTGTTGTGACAACATCATATGAGGATGATGCAGAAGATGGGGATGATGCAGAAGATGAGGATGATGCAGAAGATGATGTAGAAGATGAGGATGATGCAGAAGATGGGGATGAGTAAATTGACAACCATCAGAACTATTGTTATATTGTCAATGCTTTTAGCAGGACTTGTTGTGTCAGGTTGCGTTAGTGACACGCCTGCTGAAACTATACCGCAGGAAGCACCGGATCAGCAGGTATCTGCTGCAGACAGTGCACTTGTCAATGAGGCGGTTGGTCTCACTGATACTGAAGTCATGGATCTTGAATCCGACATGGAAGAACTTGAAGCTTTACTCTCTGAAATGGATATGGATGAAAACCTGACTCTTGAGGGTATATAGGCGAAAGTTCGCCTATTCCTCTCTTTTTTTCTTTCTTTTTTTTGGTTTTATATAAATATCATTTGGGCACATTTGTTTTTGAAAAATGTCGTCAAACATGGATCGTATTGTATGGATCAATGGACGGCAGGAACATAACTGATACCTAAGAGATGAATATTTACAGTGCAAATTCACGCCGGCATATTCTCCTCGATATCAAAGAAAGGCACTCTGGCATCTGGATACCAGACTTGCAGGAATGTCAACATATGATATTTGATGAATACTGGAGCCGGAACGGATGCCAACAGGACGAACGTGAAAAATATCACAAATACAACTAGTGCGTATAGTGCTAATATCAGCCACATGAATAATCCAATATTCAGTCCTGACAGGATAAAATACATCAACATACCGATTGCTGCAAGAATTCCAAGTATTATCATGGATAGTATTAATGCTAGGATGCTTACTACTATGGCAACTACAATATGTAGTATGATCCTTATCACCCAGTAGACTATTATCTGCCCCCAGTCCGCTTTGGTGTTGTTATAAATTTTGTTCAAGGCAACAATAATGCCGGTATGATGGTACATGGCCAATGGTATGGAAAGATTGATGAATGATTCTATTATTCCGAAGATTACGGCAAGCACGAAAACAACTACGGTAAACCATCCAATTCCTCCAATGATTAATCTGACATTGAGGATTTCCGGTGATTGTAGCATTGGTACAATGATTGGCAGCATTCCACCTATAAATAACAAAAGTGCTGCCAGTCCCAGAATGAACCGGATTATGAATAGGTTAAATCCTAATCCCATATATTTTTTGGAATATGCCCAGAATTTCACTTGATTTGATACAAGTGATTCGACAAAAACAAATTCCATGATATTGGAAATGTATGACAATATAAGTATGATACTCACAAAGGCGATCACACCAATCAGGATATATGTCATATACTGTTGAATGAATTGCCCGATCTGATCGAACATTTCTTCAATTTGCGGCCCTACTGAATCTCTATTGAAATCATTTTCAGCAAACTGCTGACCGTTTCCACTGCTTTGACTTCCGACGCCAGAGACGCCCAATAGGATGATAATAATTCCAAGTTTTATCCATTTCCAAAAATCAAAGGGCTGGATTAAAGCCTTTTTGGTTTTTTCAAATGCTCCGCTTATTGCATCGATACTGTACCCACTCATGGTTAATGGTATGTTTCTCATTGCAAATAAGTTTTTCGAAACTATTATCTTTCAAGCTGCTTTCGTTAAACTTATTTTGATGATGAGTATTGAATATTGATCATTTTTCAAAACGCTCGCTATTTGGCATTCGATCTTGAGGATATTGAATTGGAATTTGCGTGGAAATACATATTTTCAAAGAGTACTAAAATGGATATGTGCGCTAAAAAAGTTTCACACAGATATTTTCGATCTCAAGCCGCAACTCTTCCTGCGACACACCATGCATCTGTGCAAGATACATTGCGCCGCAGGCACCTACTTCTTCTTTTACATCTCTATCTTCATATCTTTGAAGACCAGGCAGATGTGACGCGCCAAAGCCAGGGTCTGGTGCATTGGTACGGGATTGATAGCCGGATATCCTTTTTTGATCTCAAATCCATCACGAACAACAGTTCCGATCCCTTCGCCTGTAATAATCTTTATTCGTTCTGTGGTTGAGTCTGTGGTATCTGTCAAACGTGCACAGGCTTTGAACTCAAGATCGCGTGCTTTGATTTTGTCATCTTAATAATTATACCTCACAGCTCTGCTGCGGTTGGGACAAACCATATTGTTTAACTTAACCTAAAGTACCTATCAACATGTATGACTGAGTTAAAACATGCATGTCATAGTGTTTATAAAATTAGGCACCATATGGTTTTTTGCATAAAATATCGGAAAAAACTATTATTTTACAAAGACAGAGTTGAATTTTTCAAATAAATATGTTCTGAGATTGGAGAAAGATATTGGTTTGAGTTTTATGCAATAGGTACGGATGGAGACCATGTGCATATTTTTGTTGGTGCAGCACCATGATATGCACCTTCAAAAATTATGCAAATTATTAAAAGTATTACGGCAAAGAATATTTTCAAGAAATACCCCGATATCAAAAAACAATTGTGGGGTGGACATTTTTGGAGTGATGGTGGATATATAGGAACGGTTGGAGATGGAGTTACAGCTGATATTATTAAGAGATATGCTGAGACGCAACATACTAAAGAAGAAACATTCATGACCCATGGGGACACACACGAGCATGAAAATTATGGTATTTTCATACCAAAAGGAAGGTTGCAAGCAAATGAAACATTTGGATTTTAAATGAAAACAAAAATGCAAAGCGACGGCACATCATGCCACGCAGCTCTGCTGCGGTTGGGTGTGCCGTCGTAACGTTTGACTGGAAATTTTTATTCCTTTAATATCAGTACCTCTGTTGCTTTTATCACTGCTTTTACTTTATCGCCTTCTTTTAGATTAAGATCATCCACAGCCTCTTTAGTTATCATCGAGGTTAGATTCGTAGACTCGGTGATTTCAATTTTTACAGTGGAAGCAACCTTACCATTCTCTATTTTAGTAACAACGCCTTCAATATTATTTCTTGCACTTATTGACATTTTAAACACATCCTATGCTTTCTGTAATAGTTATTACATAATTACAGATAATAATATAAAATGTCACTACAACAAACTAGTTAAATTTATCGACTGAGTAAGTTTATGTATAGTCCCGAAACTTTTGACTTTATATACTAATCTTCTCAGCATAGGAAACCAAAAAGAAACGTCGAAAAGCCTGAATAAGATGCGAGCGGAAGCATAGCTTGACAGCTATTCATTTAGACTGGAATACAAATAAAATCAACCGAAAAGAAGTATCAGTGGCTTTGGATGACAGTTCAAGATACATTCTTGCGGAGGATGAATTCGATGCAGCTACCGATGAAAACAGTATTGCTATTGTGGAGAATGTATTGAATGAGTATGGGTGGATCGGATCATCGCGTAGCGTACTAATGAACGGACAAATAAGCATCATTTAAGACAATCTATGAAAGTAGAAAGTTGGCAATCGAGTGAAAGACTAGTGTCGTGTCAATCCTCTAATGTCGCGAGATGAAAGGGGGTAAGACAGATGCAAAAAACGACGCGACCGCGCAAGAGAGCGGCACGCTCCTACACCATGAACGCAAAATACAAAGCGATTTCATCAATATGTGGTTAAGAGACAAATCGTGATAAATAGCATACGCCCATTGAACATATCTAAAAATATCGAATGATAAAACCAATAACATATATCAACTTCGTATTTTTATTAAAAATGTGATCAGGGTTGCTTTTATCTAAAAACATTAGCAACAAGCCAATAAAAATCCTTAATCGAACACCAATGAAAACGGTTTTTATGCGGCGTCATATTTGCAGATATGAGAATTGCATGGTTGGGTTGTGAGTTGTTGTGGGTTTGGTGGCAGTGGAATCCGCCGCCTGCGGCGGAAACGGAT
>DQIO01000219.1 GCA_020793555.1 Methanosarcinaceae archaeon
ACACCACATGATGTACAGAATTCGACTTTTGGTTTTGCCATTAAATATCTCCTTTATAGTTATAACTGTAATTTTAAGTTCAGTTTAAATTTAAATTTAAATTTAAGATTAAATTTGATTTTATCATAAGTTTGAATATCAGATCAATATTCAGCGCTACTTGAATAGTACATTAAATGTATAATAAATTACTAAACAGTATTCAGCATTTTGATGATTTCAGTACATAAGCGGTATATAATTTAAATATTCCCCTTAATGTATGTTCCGATAACAGCCTCCCCGTCAACCGCAGCGACAACACGCTTTGGATAGTGCCCATTTACAACCACACAATCCATGTTCCTTGAGCGTACAAATTCCGGCAAACCAATATCAACACAGGTAGTCCCCATGGCCAAAAGGTCAGTTGCCTCAATCTCCTGCACAAGTTCATTGTCCACAAGAACACCGTCAACATCAGTCACTTTAACAAAACGTGCATCAACCCCCACCCAAGCAACATCTGCCACCCATGCTGCAATGGTATCGGATGTAACATCCCATGAATGTGCAAGTTCATCTGTTTCCTTCAAAAACCGATATGGCAAGAGAATCGAAACCCCAAATGACAATTCGTCAATTGAGTTAATCCCTCTAGCACCTGTTTTATCAATGAGGTAATATCCATACTGCTCCATTGCAAGAATTGCCATCCAGTGTGATGCCACTTCGCCAATGTCGTAGCGTTTACCGGCAGAGCGTATCGAGTCTGCAAAGATGCCGCCACCCGGCACAATTAATATTGAAACATTGCGACCTTTGGCAGAATTCGCATATTCAAGCAGGTTATTTACAATTTCCGGCGCCGAATTTATCAGGCTGCCACCAAGTTTCACAACAACATTCATTATGGAGTCACCATTCAATGATCAATTCTTTCAAGCATTCGCGCCGCAGCATAAGCCGGAAATACCTTTGATATTTCGCTGCCCCATTTTTCCGAAACAGAAACAAGATCAAGTCCAAGCCGCTTTGCAGCCTCCCTTATCATAAATTCACCAATTCCCGCAGAAGCGATCGTGTTCAATCCGTGCCTTCCAGCCACATCAGAGATCGCATCGCATAGCAATGACACTTGTTTCTCTTTCACCTGCTTCGCAATGCTCATAATGTCTTCCTCTGATATCTCGGAAAGGTCTGCACATACCACACGCCCAAGGCGGCGAGCAGAATCGATTTTAGCATTTCCTGCACCATCTGCGGTTTCACATGTGTATATCTGCTGTGTGATATCACCAAGAAGCAGATATGCATCTGCAGTAGTTGCGAACAGTTCTGATGAGAGGCGACATGCCCCTTTGCTGACCTTTACACTATCGAGCAAAGTCACGATATTTGTCCGTAGGGTTCCGGCGTAAACGAGTTCACTTCGCAATAGACGTGAGAAATCCGTATGTCCGGCCTTATGTTTACCATCAATAATCGGGATGATGTCACTTGTGGTACTTCCGACATCTACAAAGACGCAGTCTCCAACTTCCGAACCAATAAGATCAGCAGATGCCGCCCAATTCGCAGCAGCCAGTTTCTGTATATCGTCAGAGGGTGTGTTGAATGCACCTTCATTGTTCACGTACCTGATCTCGCAATCGAACGCATTTTCAACAGCATCCATTATAAACTGGATACCTTCTTCCTTGTCCGAAAAGCAGTCTGCAAGTTCACCCGTCATTGCGACACTGAGTTTGTCGGGTTGCAACCTGTCTGCCGCCTCTTTGAGTGCGGTTGGTAATTGCGTATCTTTCCAGAGCGGAATATAGTGCAGTTCAATAATGCTGCCATCCGATGATGCAAGTTTCGTATTCGCACCGCCAATATCAATTCCAATGATCTTCATTTCAAATCCTCTTTTGTGAACATACATTCGCCATTGATCTCAACTGAATCGGGAAGTCCCCCAAGTTGGTTCTTGAGTAGCAGGTCGGCAATCTCCTGCTTCATTACTTTGCTGATGGAAAACAAAGATGTAGTCGGTCGCGGGTTCACATCAACCACATAGGGTTTGTCAGCAAGCACGATATCAACACCCACATACCCACGGCATGAAAGTGCATCAGTAGCAGCGATCGCTGTATCATACAATTCATTTTGCCGTGCTGTTTTATATGGTGTTAAGTTGCCATTATAACTTATGTCCGAATTCTCATTTTCGGGATGAATATCAATGATCTGTTTATTGACAGTCAATGGAAGCGGATTTTCCCCACTAATCAGACTTATGCTTAAGTGCTCGCCTTCGATATACTCGGTTGCAATGAATCCCTCGCGCTGTGTGAAATTAGTGCATATCCGCGTATCCTCCGAAGCGCATCCATAACGTGGTTTGATAACATACCGCCCGCCTTGCGGCTGGTCTACAATTTGCGGAACAGGTATTCCTGTCGAGTTGAGAACTTCAGTGCATCTGACTTTATCCGCACACAATGCCGCCGATTCGGGAGTACATCCAAGATTGAGAGTGTTGTTCTCAATGAGCGATGTAAGATCAAAAAGCAACTCATCCGGTGCGATTACCAGTCCAGCATCACAATTTTGTGCTTCACGTTCCAGCACGGTCTCAAAATTATCCTCATTCGACTCGACAGGCGTGCCATTCGCGAAGGTTGTGCCGGCTGTTGGATACACAACATCGTGCCCGAGTTTTATGAAACTACCTGCAATTGTTTGCAACATTGCTCTTCCTTCGATAAGGAATGTGCCACCCATTCCAACACCGACAGCGTACTCTGCGAGTAGTATTTTCATGAAGGATGCAAGTGCATTATTGGATATATATCATTTGTTATTGTGTGGGGGCGGAATGAGTGTTCAGCCCGGCGCGGAGCATATCAATATATGAATGATATTGAATTGAACAGAAATACCGGAATGTACAAGTAATTCAGTAACTGAATATATATGAAATTTATAAACGAGAAATAGAGATAAATACTCTTCATCAGTGTTCGGTTAACAGATTAAATAACAATTGTCATATTTATATATAGTAAAAATGATTATGGTTAAAAAAGAAGTAATCGAATCCATGGGGATGGAATTAAGCATGACAACAATATACGGTATATATTTGCAGCACAGCCTTGATCCGAATATAAATCGAGAACGGTTAACGGAGGGATGGATTGCTTAAGCGAACACCAATGGAAAAATACTATGTTTGATGAAAGACGTGCGGAAAGTGCGATTAATTTGTGTCATCTGCCAGGGGGCAGGCGCACATCTCCATCAATGCTTCTTCTCCTGTGTGTGACCCGCGTGCGATGAGTAAATCTTTTGCCTGAACAATTGTTTTTGAGCCTGGACTGTATATCCATCTATCATTGCGTTTGATTGCCATAACATGAACTCCGGTCTCGGTCTCAAGACTGAGTTCGCTAAATGATTTATTGACAATTGGTGAGCATGCACCAACATGTAGTTTTGTTATGACTTCATCGGAACCCCTGACTGCAATTGTGATAATCGGATGCAGGTCGATATCCCTAAGTACTGTATCTGCAACATCATATGCAGCATCTGAAATCGATTCCGATGCATTGGCAAGATGCAGGAGTCCGCGCAGTTGGTTTACGTCAGGTACGTGTTTTGCAGTTTCCAAAACCCAGTGCTGGAGTTCATATTTCATTGAATCCATTTCAGATTCCAGTGCCCTTACCTCGTGTGCAATATCCTCATTATCAAAAAGAAGAGCGGAATATGCAAGCCCGACCGACAGTTCAGCCATGTTCTTCATATCTACTATTATATCTACAGCCTTTTCGAGATCTTTTAAGACCTTTTCATGCTGTATCTCTTTTGGTTTGTATTCTTGGTTAGATGCAAGTTCAACAAAGATCGGCACACCATCATCATGACCGCGTGCAAAGAGCACATCATCCGGTCGTATGCGTGTTTCCTTGTTTGGATCATATACCCAATCATTATGTCGTCTTATTGCGATAATCCACATTCCGGGATCGCTATCGAGTTCGAGGTCATTGAGTGTGCATCCTGCCATACTCGACTCCTCATTCACAGTTGTGCGCACAATGGTCTCTTCTGCTTCTCGCAATGCGACTTTCAGTTCGAGTGGAATGCCCATGTCCATCAGAACGATCTTTGCAATGTCACCTGCTGCATTTGCGATATTTTCGGAAGAGGCTGCAACCTGCAAAACGCCGGATATTTCTTTGGCTTCATCAATACGCCTCGCGCTTAGCATAGCGGCTATCTTCATGTGATAATCAATAGTATCCATCTTTTCTTCAAGGCGGAGAACCTCTTCTGCAATATCATAATCATCATATACCATTGCAGAATAGGCAAGGTCTACCATCAATTCAGATGTATCTTTCATCTCGATCAGTAAATCTTTGAGATTTCGCGGACTATACTTTATTTCTTTTGGGCTCATGATATTTCTACCAACTATAAACTATATTTACTATATTTCTTACTGATATATCAGTACCTTCGCCACATTTGTTGTGGATATAATATAGTTTTTGTGATATCAGTACTTCCGATTGCACATAGTTTCGAGTGTGTATAATTTCATACAGTCATGAAATACTCAAAAATGCACCCCGTTATACTCACTTGAAATGGGCAACGATATTTGCTGAAAAGTTATATAGACTTTTGGATGCTGTTCTTGATCATGCAGAAATTGATGCGGGTCTTATGGAGTTATTTGAGGTGTACCAAAGTCAAGCGCTTGACCAGAATGTTAATCGGAAGAGGTTAATGGATCAATGGAAGGCTTAACCGATTACCAATGAGGCATATTAGAGAACACAAGATCAGGATGTTGCTGTGCTGGTAAAAAAATTTGGTTATGGTCTGAATGAAGAAATTAAGCTAATATTGGATAACATTTGGAATATTCGTTAGATGAATTCATGATGTACTGAGCCTTTCCAGATAACAAAATCAGGAATTATAATAAGTTTTGTAAGATAGGACGCAATATATAAGTACTGCTACTTATTAGAATATCTAATTATATATTAATCATTTACCAATTAAGCAGGAGATAAAACATGAATAAATCATATTTGAATATCTTTGTATCAATTCTAATTATAGCCTCCCTATCATCGGGAATCGTTAGTGCAGAAGAATTTCATCATGTTGATGGTTGTGTTGTCTGCCATAATATGGGTGGAAGCCCATCCAATCTTTACCGAATATTTGAGGTGATAAACACCCCGAACAGTGGCCCTAAAGATGTGATATTCACTGCATATGAAGGACCAAATTCATATGCTGACGGCGATACCACTTATGACGGAGTCTGTGAGGTATGCCATACCGAAACAAGACACCATCAGAACGACGGCGACCCAGACTCTGACTCACACTATGCTGGTACGAACTGTATCGAATGCCATTCACATTTCGACGGTGACGAATTCTCACATGGTGGTCCATGTGAAGTATGCCACGGACACGATCTTGAATATGAGTACGAGCCAGGCAAGTTCAGCGAAGGAGCAGGAACCGTTCAAAGCCATTCAACTCACACAGAAAACGACAATGACGATCTCAGAGGTCCACATATCACCTGCGATGATTGCCATGATACCGATAATTACCCGTATTTCAAAACAGGAACCGGAGAAGCACCACACAACCTTTCAGAGACAGATGTCTGCGACACCTGCCACAGCGCTGGAGGATCTATCAATGGTATCAATGATGCAGCTGTCGGTGCTAAGGAAAACTGGGATAATGGCATCTATGATAGTGAGGGTGCGACCCTACAATCTGGAAAGGATAAATGGTGTGCCGGATGTCACGATGAAGAACCGGCAGAAGTAGGTGTGCTTGCACCCAATATTGTTGGCCAATACATACTTGAAAATGATGGGGATTGGAAAACTCCAGTTGCTATCGAGGCAAATACTAATATGACATCCGCAGAATCATTAATAGATGGCGATCTTAATACTGGTATTAGTGCGGGTAGGATTGGAAAAATTGTGGTATTTGATTTAGGTGAAAGTGTTGATGTTTCTCATATCAGGCTTTATACAGAAAACAATACAGAGGTAGTTTTCCCTCCAACTGTTCACTGGTTAGTATATGGAAGCAATGATTTGGAAGAATGGACCCGTATTTTGCTTGGGCAAAGCGTAATGTTTGCTAAACCTTCATGGCTGACAGGTCTAGAAGATGGATGGGATGAGAGCAGGCTGGACATGGCCCTTCCTGTTCGGTACATTAAACTGGAGAAAAGAAACATATGGCCTTGTGCGCCAGATACCCAGAAGGAATTCCAGTATAAATCGGATTTACAGTACGGATATTATGAAACCGGTCATAAAATGGCGTGTGATAACTGCCACGATATAAGCAGTGCTCATTTTGATGAAATTTCCCAAACGTACAGTGCCAGTCTTGACAATTACCAGGCTGGCTATCGTCTGAGAAGTGTGGAAGTCAATGGGGAAGTTGTTCCTCCGATGGATATCCCACGGCTTGGCCCCGAACAGCGTTTTTATGAAACCAACAATAATTTTGCCCTGTGCTTTGACTGCCATAGTAAATCCAAACTGTTCGGATACGATGGCGGTACTGGCGATTTTTATAAAAATCCTTTGGAAACAAACTTCTATAATGAAAGAAAATTAGATGCAAATGGAAATGAGACTAACCAGCATCGAGTTCATATTCAGGGATTAGGATGGTGTGGAACTGGTATAACATGGGATTCCGATTGGGACAGCACAGCTGATGACTGGAATATGAGCTATGACTCTCAGATGAGCTGCACAGCTTGTCACAATGTACATGGGTCACCCTCTTTAGCCATGATAAGACATGGAGAACTGATCAGCACACCCGGGACGCTGGATAAGGTACCACTATTAAATATTAAATATCTTGAAAATACAAGCTATACATACAACGTGAATGGATCATTAGATAATGGTAATGGAAGTTACAACATTCTGGATACTTTTGGTGCACAGACCCAGTTCTACTTGCCTGGTCGAGGAAATGCAGGCAAAAATAATATGTGCATTATGTGCCACAATGAACTGGTGATCTACTATCGCACGCCGGTAATAGTGGATCATCCCGAGTAGTTACTCTGTATGGGGGACCCTTGCAGTAATTACTCTGCATGGGGACCTTGTGCTTGTAACTAATCTTCTTTTTTTTTTGTAACTTTCATTTATCAGTTTACTTTGCTACGGCACTGTTCTCATTTTCCAGTTATTTTTTATACACCAACTTTTTTATATTTTTCGCAAAATAAAAAACACTGAGCCATAACTTTTAGGATTTTTTTTAAATATTTCTATTTCATTTTGTTTTTGTTCAAGTATCTTAAGAGTTTCAGGGTCATCAAAATATTTTTCACGCAGCTCCTGAATTTTCTTTTCCAGAGGACTATAATAATTAATCCACCATATATCTTGGGGTAATGTAAAATATCCTTGGATGGTATAGCCACAGCTTGGGATTTGCGCAAGTTTATTTATGATGTTCTTAATGTCATCATTAACCACCAAGAAACCATTAGGTTTCAGAAATCTTCTCCATATTTTTAGACCATTTTCAAAACCAATTATGGATATTGAACCCTCAGCCCAAATCACATCAAAAAATTCATCCGGGAAATCGATTTCAAACATTGAGCATTTCACAGTCCGAACTCGATTTAAAAACCCTAATTCTTCTATCTTTCTTTTTAGTTTATC
>DQIO01000218.1 GCA_020793555.1 Methanosarcinaceae archaeon
GAATGAAAAGATACTGTTCGAACCGGCCGGCAAACAATTAATCAACCCTTCGCAACCATAAATCTGCGTAAATCAGCGTGAATCTGCGTCTGAAAAATACAAGACCTACGCTCCCTCTCTTTACCAAATCCGTGAGCATCTTAAGTGCAAAGTGCCGGAACACCTACCAATTGGAAAACGCCGCCCGGCCAACAAACAATAAACAGATACTCTTCGAACTCTCATTTTCCATGAAAATGTTTCAGATATTCTTCGTTGGTCATTCCCGCCTTATTTATCAACTTCTTCAATAAACCGACACCAAGTGTTTTATTTTTATGAACAGGAATAGACAGATGAATCTCACTATGATCTTTAATCAGGATATGAGACTCCCTTCAACCTGCATTCTTGCTCTTAATGATCGACCCTCCATCAACCATGCATTGAATGTTTCAGGCCTATGAAATGTAAATACCATCCTTGAACGTGGATTTGAATCTCTAAAATCAGTAAACAGGGTTACAATTCCCGTACTTTCATAAACAAATGGAAGCGGGTTATTGTCAAGATATTTTAACGTGCTTTTAGCATAATATTCCGCTTGTGATTCATGGGATGTAAGTCTTTGTCCCTCTTCTTCTTTTTTTGCCTCTATGATTCCAACAGGTTTTTTCAACAAATAACACATAATCAGCAGGTCCAGCATCAGTTTGATATTCACGAATAGCAACACCAATGCTTTTGTTCCAATTGATTTTGTCCTTATCCTGAACTGCCCATCCGGCGGCATTAAGCTGTTTATCAATATTGTCTCTTGCTATCTGTTCAGGAGATTGGTTTATAGATTCACTCATGATATATCATAATTAGAGTATCTTATAGTATAAAAGTATAATTTTTTGCGAGTGTGACCAATATTGTATTTAATCATCAGATGGCTCTTTTCTCTTGAATCTTTTGTAATAACAATCTTCGATAAATTCCCCCAATGGCCCCTTCCACAGTTCTGATTTGTTAGGAGCCATGCTCCCAAACTTCTTTGGATTCATTCCAAGTTCTTTAGCCATTGCTATTTGAGAAGCATTTAGTCGATATTTTGTCTTAGCTAATGCCCAAGGGTTCTTAGATCGCTTTTTCATAATTTTTAACCACACCAATCATTACTGCCAGCACCATTGCACCTGCAAAACCTAAAAAAATTGTCGCGTCAGCCGTCTGCATATCGCAATAACCTACATTATTCTAAAAATACTATTAACACAATCTTATTCCTTCACAAAATTATCAGTTTCAGATATAAATTGTGCCCTAAATTTAGGAATATTGGTGACTAAATCTTCTAAATGCGACTCCTCAAGCATAAATCCATATGCATGTACAAAATAATGCCTGAAAGTCAAGTATTCATGAAGATCATCAGATAGAGCATTTGATAATACACCCATAGATGATGACAAAGTAAGTAGATCTTTGTGCCAGGTCGCGGAGTTTGGAATCTCAATGCCTTTGGACAAAATAATACGCTTTAAAATATTCTCCATTCCATTGTAAATATTATGAAGAAAAGTACCAACTGCTGCCAATTCTACAACTGTCTTATCCTGCCGTTCCCAAGCAAGATTAAAATTATCCAATACGATCTCAACATTCTCTCTTCCTGCAAGAATCTGTTGATGCAATTTATCCATATATTTTAACCCCATCTTCTTCTATTAAATCATTAAATAATGACTTTTTGGATAGATCAACAAGATCAACTGATTTTGATAAATTTTTAAAAAGGTCTGCATAAAACTTGAAAAACAAACGAGGTTCAATTCCCTTTACTCCAACATCTATATCGTTGGACTCTTTACCTTCTAAAACTGAAGAACCAAACAAGATAACATCAGTAACATTATATTTTTTAGCATACCGTATTATGATATTTTTGTCACGCTTTGTTATCATTTTATCGCTCCTTTCGCCCGCAATTTCAATGAAATACATTAGCAATATATCCTATGTATTGCTCTGTATAAATATTTTCACTTCCCCAACCGACTCCGTGCCGCCGCCACAATGATCGGAAGCGTAATAGTAGCATCAGCATACACCGTCACAGAACGTGCCTCCTCCCCAACCTTGCCCCACGAGCGTGCCTCGTCAAGAGTGGCACCGCTCAAACCGCCGGTCTCGGGAGTATCCATTGTCAACTGTATCGCATAATCGAACTCATTCGGAGTAACAAGCATTGACTGGAAAATATAATTCTTTGGAACCCCGCCGCCGATCAGCAGTGCACCAGCCTTTTTTGCATCGTAGCATATGTTCATGAACTCACTCATATCTGCAAATGCATCCACATTAAGCGTATTCATCTCCTTATACAACCATGCCTGAAGACCGATCATAGAATCCTGAATCGCAGGACAGTAAATCGGAACATCCATATCGGCGGCGGTTTTGAGTATTGAATTATTATCATCAAGGTTCTTGCCTATATGTGTCAAAAGTTCACGTATGGAAATCGTTTCGCTGCCGAGTTCCCCATAGATGGACTGCATCTTATCCTCAAAATCAGTAAAATGATGTTCAGGTAAAAACACATCGTATATGCGATTGATCTCCTCATGCTTGAGTTCAATATCATCCGTAACATCCGTACCCTTATAGTGATGCAAACCCAGTGATTCCACAAGATCGTGAACCATGTTCGCGCCTGTGGTTACCAGAACATCGATATAGCCGTCACGGATAAGATCAGAAACAATACTGCGCATCCCTGCCGGCACCATTGCACCTGCGAACCCAAAGAATTTTGTCGTTTCATCCCTCTGCATATCGCAGTAGATGTCAACAGCCTCTGCAAGCCGACCTGCTCCAAACGCACATCCTTCAAATTCACTGACAAGTGAGTTCACACTCATGTCAGGTATGATCTTTGCCTGATTAATTGGTCTTGCAAGTTTATTCGATTTTTCATCGCAGTGCATTTATGTTTCCTCTTGTTGAATATTGTGTCCCGATTTTGTTTTCGATCACGATTTAAGTATAAGTCAGTGTCAAGGTTCAGGCTTTGACTTTAACCTTAACTTTAACCTTAACTTAATTCATTAACCTTCCCTTTCAGCACCTCAACAACCTCCGGGTTCTGCAACGTCGTAATATTGCCCACATCAGTCCCATCCGCAATTGCTTTCAAAATCCTTCGCATGATCTTCCCACTTCTTGTCTTTGGCAAGTCATCTGTAAATACAATTGTTTGTGGACGTGCAATAGGACCAATCTCATTGGCAACATGCAAAACCAACTCTTTCCTGAGTTCTTCACTCTCAACTGCCTTCCCTTCAAGTGTCACATAGCAGAATATCGCCTCACCCTTCAATTCATCATACTTACCAACAACAGCAGCCTCGGCCACAGCCGGATGCGATACAAGTGAACTCTCAATCTCCATTGTTCCAAGACGGTGTCCTGCAACCTTAATCACATCATCCACACGACCAAGTACCCAGAAACAGCCATCTTCATCCTCACGGGCACCATCACCTGATAGGTATGTCTCAACACCCCATTTACTCCAGTAAGTATCAATGAACCTATCCTCATTCTGATATATAGTCCGGATCATACTTGGCCATGGTGTCTGGATTGCGAGATTACCACCTTGTCCACGCACCACCTCATTACCGGCATCATCAAGCACCGCTGCCTTTATTCCAGGGAAAGGTTTTGTCGCACTTCCGGGTTTTAATGTAGTAAGACCCGGCAGAGGCGTAATAAGAACCATACCTGTTTCAGTCTGCCACCATGTATCGACAAGAGGACAGCGACTACCGCCTATATTCTCAAAGTACCATAACCACGCACTCGGATTGATAGGTTCACCCACAGACCCGATCAGGCGCAGCGTGGAAAGGTCATGTTTCGCCGGTATGTCCGCGCCCCATTTCATGAATACACGGATAGCGGTTGGCGCAGTATACAATATAGTGACCTTGTGCCTTTCAATAATGTCCCAGAACCGATTCTTATCAGGATAATCGGGAGCACCTTCGTACATGACTACAGTTGCTCCATTTGACAGCGGACCATACACAATATAGGAATGACCTGTGATCCACCCTACATCGGCCGTACACCAGTACACATCATTCTCTTTGAGATCGAAAATCCAGTTTGCAGTCACATGGGTTCCGACCATATATCCGCCTGTGGTATGCACAACACCTTTTGGCATCCCTGTGGTACCGCTTGTATACATTAAGAATAACATATCCTCGGAATCCATGACCTCCGGCTCGCATGAAGGTTCTGCTGATTCGAGAAGTTCATGCCACCACAAATCCCTGCCTGATTGCATTGTAACATCGTTTTTTGCATGTTTGACCACAATGACTTTTTCCACACCCTCTGCTTTGGCAACCGCATCATCAGTCTTTCCTTTATGATCAAGCGCTTTCCCGCGACGGTAATATCCGTCACATGTAATGACAAACTTGCTATTTGCATCATTTACGCGCTGTGAAAGTGCATCGGACGAGAATCCTGCAAACACTACACTGTGAGGCGCACCAATCCTTGCGCAGGCAAGCATTGCGATTGCCGCTTCAGGTATCATTGGCAGGTATATGGTTACGATATCACCTTTTTTGATACCAAGACCTTTGAGAGAACTTGCAAAACGTTCTGTTTCTGCCAATAGTTCGCGGTAGGTGTATGTTTTGACCTCACCCATCTCGCCTTCCCACAATATCGCAGTCTTGTCACCGCGTTTTTCGATGTGACGGTCAATACAGTTATAAGAAACATTGAGTTTACCGCCCGAAAACCACTGTGCATGTGGCGGCTTCCAATCCAAGACAGAATCCCATTTTTTGTACCAATCGATATTGTCTGCAAGATCCCCCCAAAATCCTTCAAGATCGTCCTCTGCCCTTTTGTAAACGTTTGGATCGTTCATGTTTGCCTGTTTGACAAAGTCCTCGAATGGTTCAAATTTGCGATGTTCCTTTAGTGATGCTTCAATTGTTTCTGCCATTTGTACGTCCTCAGTTTAATGATTAAAGAATAATGTTATAGGCACTACAGTATTATAATATATAAGTTATATAAACAGATTGTATTTATTGTGCAAATATCTTATCATATGAACACATTCAAAATATGGAGTCAACCTGCATGAATGTTATACCACAAATTGTTATCAAAAAAGAAATACCTGTTCCACAGGGATATGAAGGTAGAACATTAAAAGAACATACTATCATAAATCTTCCTGATTGGTTGAGTGATGAATATTCAAAACTCATGGACCTGATAGATGGAATGGACTATTATGTTCGTATCCAGACAGAAGGTGAAATCGGTGGAAAGCATGACAGCAAAGGCGATGCCGGCATAATTTGTGATCTCAATGGTGATCCGCTTGAAAATTCATACCTTGTAAAAAGCGGAATACATAAAGATGCGGAAATTTTTGTGATAACAAGCGAGCCATATATTCATGTATCTGCACATCTTGACAAAGAATATATCATCATACACATGAAAGAGATTATTCCAAAATTGCCTTTTTACCATTTTGAAACTCTGTGGAAATACGATGGGATGATTCCAGGTATCGAATACAAAATACCGAATAAATTTAACAAATATAAAAAAGTCGTAATGGCAGCTGTGAAAAAATCCCAATGTGAAGACTGCCATTGTTTGCATTTTTATTGATGGGACAATCAAATATTTGAAGGTCTTCGATTGAAATGGCAACAATTTTCTCGTGATTTATGCAATCGAATTCAAAGTTTTATAGAAAACTTAGACGTAACAAACAATTATATTTCAAAGTACAATCATCTAATTCCCAATAATTTTATTTGTTGTTTTAAAATGAATTTTAGCAACTTTATGCAAAATTCCAGTCTCATATTTTTTCACTAATTCTTTTCCAACTTCTATTGTTTTATCACTAGCACCTTTTGGAAATGTCACTTTATATTTTCTTGACATTTCTGTCAATCTTCTGAGAAATTCTGCTCTTGCAATTATTGATGCAGCAGCGACTGCAACATCAGATTCTGCATGTGGCATTTGAATCAAATCTATTTTTTTACCATTTTTCATCAATGCATTTTCTATTAGTTTTTCATCTCCAAACTGATCAGATATTACTTTTTCACAATCATTTACTTGCAACAAATTTTCAATTGCTCTAGCATGACCCCAAGCAAGCAGTTTGTTTAAGTTTTCAAGTTTGGTGTATAATTCATTATATTTATTAGGAGATATGCTTATAGTACTTGTTCTACACAATTTCTTTATTTGCTTGTCTAATTTCACTATAGATGTATCACTTAAGAGTTTTGAATCTTTGACTCCAATATCGATTAGTTTTTGTTCAGTATTCTCTGAATCAACGAATACTCCAGCAATTGATAAATGTCCAAAATAATCTCCCTTGCCAGATTCATCCGTTCCTATCCTAGCTTCAAAGACTTGAATACTTGAGTCAATTTGAGATTTATCGACAAATTTTGTTTGATGACAAAAATTTTCTAAACAATATGCTTTAAAATCATCTACATTTTTTCCAGTAATAAGTAACTTTCCACTTTTGTAAAGAGTAACTGTGATTCCCTCTTTTTTAGCTAAAAACACGGCATTTGGTCTTGTTTCAAAACTAAAATTATTTCTCTTCAGATGACTTTCCAGATTTATAAACTTGAATTTTTCAATTAATAAAACATCACTCATTGAATTCAACTTCCTGCATAAAAGACGTTATATGTTTCACATATAGTATTGAGTCGCAATTCCGCTTTCTCCAAAGACATTTCTTTATCCCTAATCGGATCTGAATGAAGGGGAAAATTTCGACATCTGATCCATTCTGCCGTTAATTTTGGTATAATGTATTTGTCTCTTTTAGTATTAGGTAGATGTTTTCTTAATTTATCCCAACTTAACTCAATGGATTTAGGGTCTTTTTGAATTTCATCTATATCGAACTCTTTTTTGTCAATAAATAGTTTAATTGCAAAACCTTCCAATGCCTTGCTAGCAGACATGAATAAGCCAGAATATTCAGGTAATTCTGTCTCTGATCCTTTTATGATTTGAAATAGACATTGTGATGTAACCAAGTATTTTTGGTCAATTTCATACAAAAAATCGTAACTATCACCTAGTGCAGATTTTATTTTATTCTCTGCTTCCAAACGTATGGATGGAATTTCTTTTTGAACGTCTTCAATCTCTTTTGAGGGGATAAATCTCATTGCAATTTCATCTATATCTGGTGAAGAATTACGCTCAATTAAAGTGCAAACATTTTCAAATAATTCCGATTTCTTGCCTTGAATTGTCAAATTTCCAGTATAGTATTGCTTAACTACTACGAAATGCTTACCTTGTGTTAATTTTAGATGATAGTACTCTGAATCGGTACACTTTCTTTCTATAAATTCAAAATTACTTGTCACCATGTCCTTTATTGATTCAAAGAGTTCGTCTTCTATCTTATAAGTTGACCCACCATTCCATACCTCACTGTTCGTCATAATTAATTGTCCTCTTTAAATTATTTGACACTTTATAAATGTAAATCTAAGATTACCTTTTATTTACCACATTTTAATACTAGTGTCGCGTCAACTTTCAAGTGTCGGATTATGAAGGGCATAGGGCACAATTATAAAATCAAA
>DQIO01000217.1 GCA_020793555.1 Methanosarcinaceae archaeon
TGATGGAAAATTAGTGAAGTACTGAAGTTAGATTTGCAAATATAGTATTTGTACTATAGTAAGATAACAGCGTACACGAGATTGTTCATCCTGAAACTAATGCTAAAAGTCCAACAGGAAAACTATTAAAACCATTACTACTTTGAAAAACAAGAATTAAATAAATCCCCTTTACAGTCAGATTCACTTAAAGTACATAATTTTACAAATCATACATTCAAAATGGAGATACACAATGTCGTTCCACATAATGATAATCCCTACATTAGGCTGTCCATCCAATTGTGAATACTGCTGGAGTTCCGAGGAAGGTTCTCCGATAATGACCCATGAGACCGTTGAAGATATTGTAAAATGGCTCAAGAACTTCCGCAAAGAACCGGTTACCTTTACATTCCATGGAGGGGAACCGCTCCTTGCCGGTGCAGACTTTTATCGAAAAGCCCTGTCCACACTGGCTGATGGATTGCATGAACAGGGAATCGCTTTTGCTTTGCAGACGAATCTGTGGAAAATGACCCCTGAGCTCGCACAGATATTTGCAGAATATAATATCCCGATCGGTTCCAGTTTAGACGGTCCAAAAGAACTCAATGATTTCCAGAGAGGAAAAGGATACTACGACAAAACCATGGCAGGCTATGAGATTGCCAAAGCTAACGGTCTCAATGTAAGCTTCATCTGCACCTTCACATCCCATTCCATAAAGTTCAAAGAAGAAATTTTCAATTTTTTCCTTGAAAACGGTTTAAATCTAAAATTACATCCTGCACTACCATCCTTACGTGATGATAATCCTGAAAAATGGGCACTTTCCCCGGAAGAATATGGGGAATTGTTGGTTTATCTTCTGGACAAATATCTCAAAAACATCAATGATATCCAAGTCATGAATATTGACAACCTATGTCAAGGTTATTTCGGCGGTCGGGGCACAGTCTGTACATTCGTAGATTGTATGGGCGACACATTTGCAATAGGACCTGATGGAAGCATATATCCATGTTATCGTTTCGTAGGCATGCCAAAATATGTAATGGGCAATGTTCGTGATCAGCCCACCGTAGAAGACCTTGCAAAATCTGACGCATGGAAATTTATGTTCCAATACAAAGACTACGTTGATCAGGAATGCAGCGATTGCACCCACATCAAATACTGTAGAGGTGGCTGTCCTTACAATGCCATTACACCCAATGACGGTGAAATAAAAGGCGTTGATCCACACTGTATTGCATACAAGAGAATATTTGAAGAGATCGTAGATAAAGCAAATGCGGAACTATTTGGTGGTTCCGGTGCAGGTCCGGCAATGTTTGGTTTTGGAGCAGCACCCGCGCCGAGTAGTAAAGCCGGAATAATGGACCTTTTGCGCAAAAACACCCCATCATCTGAAGTGCAGTATTAAACAACAATAACAACAACATTGCGCACTCCCCACACGATGTTGGATAAAAACAATTAGTATACAGACTATTCCCGCTCAATTCCCATCAACAAATATCCACAAACTGCAAAGAACGCAAAACCTATCGGCACTGCCCTGAAAGCATCCGACCACACAACAAACGAACTCACAGCCAGCAGAGCACCGCAAACAAGCAGTCCTGCGCCGGGCATCATAACACTTACTTTATATTCTACCTGCTCGCGCGCCAACTCATACACGAATATCCCGACGCATAGCGCCGCCGCCAATGCCCAGAAAATGGTTCGAATAGATGGTGCAAAACCGCCATAGGACAACATTGTCAATTGCTTAAGCACACTTACTGCAAGTGTGCCGTATATCATGTCGAAATTCAGGTAAAAAAGTGAGAACTTAATACCCCAGCCTGTGCTGTATTGATATATTTCCCATGGCACGATCAAGCACACGAACGGGAGCAGTTTCCTGAGTACAGGGATGTCGTTTTTGGTGATGGATAGTTCTTTCATAATGACTTAATATTCTCATTCATATATTTACTTTTAACTTTTGTTATAGTATATATTTTGCATATAAATTGAGTTAATCCGAGCGTAGCAAGGATTTCCTCATAAAATAACATCAATATATATTTATACCATCATATATATAGAATATTGTAAGATCATATAAATTGAGGAATTAGCATAGAAACACGTAAAGTCCAGAAAACAGGCGGTTCCACATATATCATCTCATTGCCAAAACAATGGGCTGACAAAGTCGGGATTAAGGCAGGCACGCGTGTATCACTTGCACCACAACCGGACGGCACGCTTTTAATAGACCCCATACATGGTTCTCCAACACTAAAAAGGACGAAGATCGATGTCAGTGACATCACAGGGGATGCACTCACACGCGACACGATTGCTGCTTATCTTACAGGTTATGACATAATCGAACTAACATCAAATCGTTTTTTATCAGAACAAAAGAAGGTCATAAGGGAAATATGTTATAAATTGATAGGACCTGAGATAATCGAAGAGACCGCAAAAAGTGTGGTGATACAGGATCTTTTGAACCAGAATGAGATATCCATAAAAAAAAGTGTGCGGCGAATGTTCCTGATCTCAAATTCAATGCACAAGGATGCGATCATTGCATTGAAGAACAGCGACACCGATCTCGCACTGGATGTCATACAGCGTGATGATGATGTTGACAGGTTGTTTTTGCTAACAGCAAAACAGTTTCGTTCAATTCTGCGGGGCGCGCGTGTACCTAACATATCCGACATATCCATTGATGAATACCATGACCTGCGGATGGCAGCAGCCCCTCTGGAGCGAATAGCAGACCATGCGCAAAAGATAGCAAAAATCGCACACTCAATGGAAGATACGATACCCGATGATGTGATGGAGTTGACCGAAAAGGCAAGTGAAGCATCACGAAAAATAGTAGATGACAGCGTTAATGCACTTTACAGTTCAAACGCCGCTCTCGCAAACCAGGTCATAAACAAGATCGATGATATGCATTCGGTTATAATTAAGTTGAATGAATCCCTTTTGACACTCGACACGCGCGAAACAGTAATTGCCATGCGGATAGTAGCAGACAGTATCGACAGGATCGGGGATTACGGTGCAAACATTGCCGAAATAGCCATAAATTCTGCAATGGCAGGCAAATAATAGTAATCATGCCAATATTTGCAAATCGTCATGTAAATCATACGAGAAAACCATAACTGAAAATGATTTAAACTACAAAGTAATCTAGTATAGCAGTAATTATAATCTCAATTTTACAATGCCAACGGAGGGAATAAATGGGCGTAATAAAATCATTCAAAAGCAATTTTGCAAGCCTTTTCAAAAAACTATTTAACAAAAAGAACGCACGTATTGGGATCTATGGTCCCCCTAATGCCGGAAAAACCACTCTTGCTAATAGGATACTAAGAGATTGGACCGGAGATGCTATGGGTTCAGTTTCACACATTGCTCACGAGACCAGACGTGCAAGGCGGCGCGAAGGTGTTACAATCAAGACGAACGGCCATTCCATTACCTTAGATATAATAGATACGCCGGGACTTGCCACCAAAATCGATTTTCAGGACTTCATGAGAGAAGGCATGGAAGAGGGTGAAGCAAAACGAAGAGCAAAAGAAGCAACAGAAGGTGTTATTGAAGCTGTGAAATGGCTTGAGAACCTCGACGGTGTAATTCTTGTAATGGATGCAACCGAAGACCCATTTACACAGGTAAATGTCACAGTTATCGGGAACATGGAAGCACGCAGTTTGCCGCTATTGATCGCAGCCAACAAAGTGGATCTTGAAGATTCTTCTCCGACAACTATCAGGGACGCATTTCCGCAGCATCCAATGGTCGCAATATCGGCACTGGAAGGCAAGAATATCGATACTCTCTATGAAGAGATCGCAAAACGGTTTGGGTGATTGATATGGATGGCATTCAAATGGATCTCATCTCTGAAGATAAGCTGGATGAAATGGCACCTGTGGAAAAGGTCAGGTTCATCATTGATGAGGTTAAAAGTGGTAAAATACTCGTGCTTGAAAAAGGTTTAACGCCTGAGGAAGAGGCAAATCTGATTGAAATTACAATGTCACAGATCGAGCCTGATGATTTTTCAGGTATTGAAATGGAAAGTTATCCTTTCAAGATAGACAATTCATTATTTGGAAAATTATTTAAGAAGAATACGATACGGACAAGACTTACGGTCATAGGTCCTGCCAACCAGTTAAAAACTCTTAAAAGAGATCGCAATCTTATAAGTGCACTTGTATCAGCAAAAGAATAGTTGTGTGAATTAAATGGGACTAACTGAAAATATCGACAAAATTCTCTCCCATCTACAATCACTATCATCTTTTGAGATGGGGCGGGATGATGTCAATGTGTTGTGCACACATGGTAAGATCACAATTTGGTTTGGACGTCAAGTGCCGGATGTTGTGGTTGGACAGGTATTGATTGGAATTTCCAATGTGGATGCATCATCGGTACACGAATGTGACATTGTTTGTCCTTTTGAGGAGATCGCTGATTATGAGAGTCATGGCTATATCCTTGTATCCTATGCGAAGACGGATAATGGGTATAGGACAACGTTCAATATTCCTTTCAGCAGCAAGGTCGCACTTTTTCATTTTGCAGAATCTATAAGCAAAGAACTTAAGGTCAAAAACGTTAAAATCGATATATACTGGACCGGTGATGATGTTGATATTGTGCTGTTATATCAGAAATTAAGTAGTATCAATGACTGGAAACCTAAGTGAAGATTTTGAAATGATTATATTTTATTAAATATTGCTCTGACGGACTAAGTGTTTGTGATTGTTTTAATGCATTGTTCAGGATATTCTAATTTTACACTCAATGCATTATATTCTATATATGACAATGTCAGCCTCCTGCCACTTAAATGAACATCCTGCGCGCGTTGTACATCACTATTAACCTTAATTCTGCCCACATTCCGGTTAACAAATAGCAACATTGGTACGCTGAAACTAATTATCATTATTATGTTGATAACAGCCAGAAATCCTTATATTATATCTTAGACTAATTAAATATTAGTGGCGGAATGGAAAACCTCCTTGCAAAAAGGTATTTAATTTCCGTCAAGATTATTATTATGCAAATGAATGTTTAGAATGAGGTGAAGATCATAACAGAAGAAAAGCCAACAAAGATTGCAGTTGTCAGGTGCGATATAGTATCGCAAACCTGTCCGGGTGCTGGATGCTTCATGGCATTTAACAAACGAAAAGCTTTTTTTAAAGATTATGATAAAAACGCAGAAATAATCGCCTTTTTCACATGTGGAGGGTGTTCGGGGCGACGTGTTTATCGTCTGGTCAAATCCATCAAAAAAATGGGTGTTGATGTAATACATTTGAGTTCATGCATGCAGATGGAAGATTATCCTGAGTGCCCTCATATCGATTCGATCAGAAAGACAATCACTGATGCGGGAATAGAAATTGTTGAAGGCACACATCATTAAAGATCAAAGGAGATGAAAATAGATGGTTAAGCGTATGATCGTACATATAGATGAGGATAAATGCAATGGTTGTGGCAAGTGTGTATCCCCTTGCGCCGAAGGCGCTATACAGATTATCAATGGTAAGGCAAAGGTCGTATCAGAAGAACTCTGTGACGGTATGGGTTTTTGTATAGGGATATGCCCTGAAGGCGCAATAACAATTGAGGAGCGGCAGACTGTCGAGTTCGATGCCGAAAAAGCGGAAGCGCACAAAAAGACCACGGATCTCTCCATCAAGTGTTTTAGTTGCGGTGAAGGCGAAGATACAAGGTACCTCCTTCCAATGAGGCATAAAATGGAAAGTATCTGGGTCTGCACACGTTGCCTTCCTGCACTCATCCACGGGTGATCGGTTCGATGGATATCGAGATCGAACTGACATCACCGGTTGATAATGTGTGTGATTACACATTTGATTTTTACTGGCAGAACCAGCGACTTGACCCGGACTCCGTAATTCCGTACCAGTCGGGGACACAGTTTACTTACAAGAATCTCGTTGATACCTTAAGGGCCGGCTCGGACATCCATATCAAAGGCGATGTGGGTGCGCGGTTTGCTTACAGTCTTGGTGTTGATCTGAAACACTTTGGCGGAAGCGGCAGTTCCGAACCTGCCGGATGCGTGTTCGTTGACGGCAATGTCGATGAAGAAGCTGGAATGGGCATGGTGTCAGGGACACTTTATGTAAGTGGAAACGTGGCAGAACCCTGGGGCAACATCATTGAGGTCGGGTCTGATGTGCAGGGATATCGAAAGTTCCGTTCAATCACTGACATCATTTGCAATGGTCTTGATAACGGCACGCTTGTGTCGAATATGTTTGATGAAAAAGCGCGGCGATTGACGCTGAATGACGGAATCCTTCGCGGAACTCTCGGTGCGCGGTGCGATTGTATGGCAAGCATCGTTGTCGAAAATGATGCGTACAACGGTACTGGTCTGCTCATGCGACATGGCATGGTTACTATTAAAGGCGACGGCGGCATGAACTCAGGTGCACACCTCGACGGTGGGACTGTTGTTGTGTTTGGCAGTGTCGGTGAGTTTGCAGGTGCGTACATGAAAAGCGGCTCGCTGGTGTTTAGGGAAGCAAAAGGATATGTCGGTGCAAAGATGGAAGGCGGTGCGATATATTCAAAAAAGAAGGTCAAAACAAACCCGCCTGCGGGAAAAGCGCGGATGAAGGGAAATGACAGCGCCTTGCTTCGCAGTTTACTTGACATCGGGCGCGTGGAATCGATGCTCTATAACAAGTATGAGGTCGAGGAAGAAAAGGAGAAATATATAACTGTCCACATGCGGGACGGTTCAGTGTTGGAACGGAAAGTGGAATAATCTTCTAATTGTGTTATATTATTGGAAATGGAGGCAAATGATATGGGAATAATAAAAATAATTGAGACAATAGGTTCGTCCCCAAACAGTTGGGAAGAAGCATTGAAAAATGCAGTGGATGATGCATCGGAACTTCCGATCTTCAAGTCCAAGAAGAAAATAACAAAGGTGAATGTAAAGAATTTCGATGTGGAAGTTGATGATAACAAAATCACTCTTTTTAAGTGTAGGATCGAGATACTTCTAGAGTAAGTATCATGAAAACCAAAACGTTGGTCTTGGCTTTAATCGTACTGATCGCGGCAACGGCATTGTCGGGTTGTACTGAAAAACCGCAGCAAAAATCTCTGATGGATGAGACCAACGTTTATCCTGATATTGATTCTGCATTTGATTCCGGTAAGCCTGTTGTTGTTTATTTTTATGATTCATTTTGTTCAAACTGCAAAGACCAGCAGCCGATAGTTGAATTAATATCCACTACGGTTGGCGACAGAGGTGTGGTCTTATTTCTTGATAGAAACTTAAATGAAGCATTTGCAAGTGAGTATAGCATCACGAATTCACCTAATATTCTGGTTTTTGATGCTGCAGGAGAAGTTGTCAGTACCGGTTACTTGAATAGTGATAAATTGGATGCTTTGCTTGATGGATTATGAGAACAGTAGATGAGGTATGCACCGCTTGCAGTGGTTAAATTATTTTTAGATATATCATAACTATTCAGCTATGCATAAACGTTGTCGTAGATTGAATAGTTCATAAATAGATAGTGGCACAACAATTGACTGGAAGTTAAGA
>DQIO01000216.1 GCA_020793555.1 Methanosarcinaceae archaeon
ATAATTGTGCCCTATGCCCTTCATAATCGACACTTGAAAGTTGACGCGACACTAGGTCGTAATGTAAGCTGGTTTGAGGCATTTTCACATTATATTTTCATACCAAATACCGAAAGATGGTCTTCAAAACAGCTGATTTGCGCGTGCATTTTTTCTTTTTTCAATATGGTGCTGACCGACACAGTTTCAAAATCCAGTTATTTTTCAGACACGGATTTACATGGATTTGATGTTTATCAAATATCAAACACTTTGCACCACCAGCCATTTCCACAATGGCGTATAAATAATATTCATCCCATCCATCACTTCTTCTGCTTCATATTCCCAGGTTATCACAAGCAGATCGTTGCATCCAAATTCTTTGCCTGCTTTTAGGAGTGCTGTTATCTCTCTTTCTTTTATCTCTTCCTTATTTGATGCATAGGTCACCTGGACAAGTTGCTCCACCTCAAGCCCTTTTCTTATGACAAAATCAACTTCCCTGTCCTGCGAATCTTTCCAGTAGAATAGCCCCATTAGCGGATTTTGGGCTTTATCTCTCATAAGTTCTGTTGCAACAAGGTTCTCGATCAATCGTCCCCGTTCTTCTGAGAATTTGAATCCTGCGAAATTAACAAAACCTGTGTCTATGCAGTAGATCTTGCGTGGGTACTGCATAGCGTCTTTCACTTTATAGGAATATATTTTCAGGTCAAAAAACAGGAATGAATCTTTCATTATTGTGAAGTATTTTTCCATTGTAGGAACCGAGATATTGATCCCTATTGATTTTAACATGCGGGTCATTTTGGAAAAACTTGCCAGTTTTCCTGAATTTGAACATAAGAAATATGCCAGATCTTCCACAATTTCGCTTCTTCGTCTTGTTTTTGGTAGTATGTCCCTGTTTATTATGTCCATGAATAATGTCTGTATCAATTCTTCTTTATCCGGCCCAGACTGGACAACTTCCGGAAATCCGCCGAATTCCAGATATTCTCGTAGCAGTTCTTTGATGATTGCTATGTCCTGTTCGATGTAGAAGTCGTTCTTGATATTGTATTCTTTGAACGATAGGAATTCTTTGAAGCTTAATGGGCTGACTGCTGTGGTGAGGTGCCGCCCTGTCAGCAGATAGCCAAGGTCTGATTCTGTAAGTTTTGAGGTGGAACCTGATATGAATATCTTGATGCGTCCTTTGAATTCATCATATATGCTTCGTACATATTTTTCCCATTCTTCAATTCTCTGGACTTCATCAAGGAAAATATATACCAGATCATGTTGTTCCATGAGTTGTTTTGCATGGATTATCTCTATCAGGTCATTGAAGTATTCCTGCGATGGAGGCAGCAATCTCCGGTTTTCGAAATTTATGTAGATAGTGGCATCTTTTTTAACGCCATTTTCCAGCAGGTGTTCAATAATGGAGAACATGAGGTAGGTCTTTCCGGCTCGTCTGGGCCCGATGATGTCGTTTATCAGGTCGCTTTCTATTTTCAGGCGTAGCATCCGCTCTGTTATTACGGGTAAGTCTTTTCTCCAGTATTCTTCTACAATAGTTCGTAATTTATCTTTACGATTTTGCATCATATCATAAAGATAACTTTACGATATTTAAGTATGTGGTATTTTAAGGTTTTTGATTATAACGTGAAACTACCCTCACATTCTTGCGATCGTAATATAACCGGTATGACCCACCCGTGTTGTTGCCGGACGCGAACCCCGATCAGAAAATGATATCTCGCGCTCAATATTTTCAATGGTTAGCACATCCACAAAACCAACCTCTGCCATTCCTGCACGGATCGCTTTTGTCTGCTCAATAAATGGAGAATAAGTGACAACGAATCCACCAGGAAGTAGCACTTTCCTGACATTGGAAACAACATCCTTTGAATCAATTGTATCAAGGGTCACAACATCGAATTTCTCATCAAGGGTCGCGATCTCATCCACAATATTACCGCAGCGCACTTCTACATTATCAAGACCTGCACGCTCCATATTTTTGCGCGCAACATCCACAAACTCATCCCGAATCTCATAACTCACAACATGTTTTGCAATCGAACCAAGATACATGGCAAGAATACCAGAACCCGTGCCTGCATCCAAAACCGAATCCTCTTTATTCAAACCCGTGTACGCAATAATAGAACCAATATCCTTCGGGATCATTGGCGCACCCGTGCGTTTGGCATATTTGAAATGATCAGGCATGCGTGGTTTCTGAATAACAAACTCCTGCCCCATGTGAGAGGTTATCGTATCTCCAACTTCTTTTTGCAACAGTTCTTCCAGATCAATGATACCAAAATCAGTATGGAACTTTTCAACTGACACAGCAGTAACAAACTCGCGTAATTTCCCTTTTTGTTCTGCCCTTAACAGAATTGATTCTCCTAAATTCATTTTTCACACCTAATGTTTTGCAGTCCGACTATATCTGCTAGCCTGCATTGTTACAATATCCCTTGGTATCGAATGTTTGTTCATGACCAGATATTCCATGATCGCCGAAAATTCCCGTTCATAAGAATCCTTGAGCAAACTCGCATATTTCGCACCATCGCTTGTGAGCACATATTCGTACCGCTGCTTAAAACGTCCCTTGCTCTCGTAATACCGCAAATCTTCATCAACAATACCCATTGCAACCAATATCTGCAGATCCTCAAACAACTTTTCGCTGTAAGGAAATCCATATCTTTCATGGAAACCGTAATCGAACAGGTTCTTTAATGCCTCGTCTTTACTAAATAATTCCACAGTATTGTATAACCATGTGATATTACGAATTCTGGGAATTGAAATATAGATTCCATCTTTCCCCTCAAATACATCATGGACACCATATATCAGAAGTAACAATCCCTCTATCGAAAGATATTGTCCATCACGAATGAACCGGATAAGTTTTGGAGAAATATCATCAACAAGCACACGCATTTTTGATTCCATTTCAACAGCATCAACCACAACATCCGGATGTGCGAATGCTGTCAGCGACATCTGGCGCGATATTGCACGCACCAATCCATTTGCAAGTGCGGATTCGTCATAGAAAAATCCCTCACCACCCTTTATTGCAACTCGTGTGTTCTTTGGGACTCCTGACGCAACGCTGAGGTCTATCAAAACATCATCCAGCCCCTTTGTGAGTTCTCCCTCGAACATCTTTCTTGCAACCCCATGACGCGCGATTGTCGAGAGAGCCATTTTTGTAACCGGAGGCAATGTTTTTTGGGTAAAACGCACACAAGGATCATATATTTTCCCATCGCGGATACCCCCCATGAACTTTTTAGCATGAGGACTACCATTTGCTTTTATGAAACCAAGCAGATCATTGTCATTGTAGACTGTGAAGAACTTAATGATAGCAGCAGTCACTGAATCCTTTCCATCGTTTTCTTCTACATTTGACAATGCATCTTCAAGAGCATATAACAACATCACACGCGCTGCCTGCGTTTTTGGGTGATGTATGATCGCGGTATAATGATGAGCTCGTGCGATAAGCATGGATTCGGCTGCTGTCAGTGCCATATCCTCACCATAACTTGAACTTTCAGATGCTCCGAGCACGATACGGTTATCCTTTATCATTAAACTCTGGACGATCTGGTCAACATCAATAAGTCCGAGCGATACACCCGTGTGATATGAATCACGCAGAAGGAAATCGATTCTGTCCGCATCTATATCGCCTGAAATGATGTGACCAAGATAAGGACGGTCAAGTGAATGCGCATCTCCTGTTGCCATCTTTGCAATCTCATCAAAAAAAACATGCGCATCAACCCCAAATTCCGATTCGACATTATGGCAGATGTTCGCCTCATTAGGAAATTTGTTCTTAATGATGCTCTTTGTGAATGACTCGTGTTTGATGACCTTTTTGCCATCAATGACTGGCTGGAATTTCGTATTTCTTTTAAGAACACCTTCAACTGCATGTGATAGTGCAGAATGGCCAACATCATGCAACAATCCTGCGATCCTGACTTTTTGAACTTCTTCAGGTTCAAGCCCCAGTGCATTTGCAATTATTGATGCAGTATGCATTGTACCAATGCTGTGCTCAAAACGTGTATGATTGGCACCGGGATACACAACGTCCGCAAGCCCAAGTTGCTGGATCTTACGCAATCGCTGGACTTGCCGTGTGTTTACGAGCATTTGCTCCAGTTCACTGAGTATGACAGTTTTATGGATCGGATCATGGATTATCATGGGTTTTGGCATTGTTGAGATATAATGAGTAAGGGATTATATATAAGAGTGGGAAATGACAGGGGGCTGTTGATAGGTGAGAAAAATTACTGATTCTAATCCTCACTATTGTAGAGAATTTTTTAACTTCACTTTTTCGTTTCTCACATCACAAATACCTTTCTTTGACACAAATTGCCCCTTTATCCATCCATATTTTTTCAGTTAAATAACGATGGCTCTTAAATTGTTTTCTTTTCGGCGCAACAAATAATCAAATAATAAATAATTTGAATTAAGCAGTTTATCAGAGACTTTTTATCTTAATCGTTATACCCCGCAGCTCTGCTGCGATTGGGTGTGCCGTCGCAACGTTTGACTTCGGATTTTTTTCCATTGTCTGGGTGTGAATTGTTTCCCCATTTGAGCTTCTATGTACGCTTTCCATCCTGTTTTGATCCAATAACCATCAAATATATTGCGATATTAAGGCATGTGGATGTGCAAAAGTATATTTAAATGAAATCATTTCTAAAAATGTGTAGTGTTTGCACATCTACTGATTGGTCTTGGAATCCGCCGTCTGCGACGGATTGTTCTATCCACTCCAAAACCGGCTGATCAATTAACCGTTTTAACAGTTATATCAAACTCACAAGATCTTCCAGCGCAGCTTTTGGGTCTTTAGCCTTAACAATACCCGATGCCAACAGAACACCCACCGAACCGAGTTGCAGTGCTGCTTTCATATCTTCGCCTTTTGAGATTCCGGCACCGCAGAGTACTTTAACATTGGGATTAATCTTTGCGACCGCATCAACCGACCCTGTGACTACTTCGGGGTCTGCCTGAGAAACAGGGATTCCGCTGCCGATAAGTTCAGGGGGTTCGACTGCAACGTAATCCGGTGCGAGCGCTGCTGCTGCTGCTGTGGTTGCGATGTTGTTGGTACAGACGATTGTACTAAGTCCGACACCTTTTGCAGCTGTGATGGAAGCATCAATGTCTGCAAGGGTTAAACGGCGCTCGGAATGGTTGATGAGCGTGCCGACTGCACCTGCATCTTTTATTGATTGTGCGAACGCATGTCCTGTGAAACCGCCTGCACCGACACCGTCTAGGTGCTGGGAGAAAACGGGAATGTCCACTTTTGATGCAACACGGTAGAGGTCAGGCAACTGCGGTGCCACGCCGATATCCACACCTGCGGACTCTGCAACATCTTTGCAAGCCTGTGCGATTGTTACTGCGCCTTCGCCTGTTCCTTCAAGATATGTCTTAAGATTTAGAACGATCAATGTTGAACCTTTTGAACCCATTTTAAACTACTCCGATTGTAAAACAAATAACTGGTAACTAATAACTGATATGATAAACGGTAATTAATAATTAATGATTGAAACTTCAACTTAAACTTGAAAAAAAAACCAAAACCAAAAAAATGAAAAAAACGTGTGATAAATCACACGTAATCAGAAATCGGTCATTATTCTGAACTGGTCGATCTCAGGCTTGTTCAAACCTTCGATGAACTTTTCTGCTACCTGTCTGACATCCTTTGCATTGGTGATCGCTCTTCCGACCACAAGGATATCGGCGCCTGCATCCAATGCAGCAGGTATCGTGTCAACACGGACACCGCCGGCGACTGCCACCAGTATCTTTGGTGATAATGCCTTTATGCCTTCAATGCTGCCCCATGCGTGTTCGGTTTCTTCGATATCGATCGCGCGGTGGAGTTCAACAACATCAGGCAGATCATCGAGTTGTTTCAATACAGATACAGGGTCAGGCTGGTTCAGCGTGTCCATAACTGCATAGATGCCTGTCTTGTGTGCTTCTTCGATTACCTTGTTGATGGTTGCGATAGGTGCGAGTGCTGAAACAACGATTGCGTCTGCGGTTGCGTCTGCAACCATGCGGGCCTCAAGGTTTCCTGTATCAAGGGTCTTAAGGTCTGCCACAATAAATGCATCAGGTTTTGCTTCCCTGAGTTTTGTAATTACATCCACACCATAGCGTTTGATAAGAGGTGTGCCTGCTTCAAGGATCAGGTGGTCGCTGTTTGGCAAATGTTTGATGACATTGAGTATCGCATCAATGTTTGGATTGTCAAGTGCAACCTGAAGATATGGTGCATCCCAGAGTCTTGTGACCTTGAATCCCATTATTGCGTGTGCTGCCCTGTCCTTTTCATCGAGTACTGTGTCGATGTCAGGGAAACTTGCAAGTGCGCGTTTGAGTGCCAATTTTGTTGCTCCGTAGTTGTACCTGTAGATCCTGTTGTAACTGGTTGCCTGCGGGTGAATGAATACACTTGCCACGATGACAAGATCTTCAGTCTGGTCTTTTGGGATTATTCCTTCCTCAACAGCATCAGCCACCGCTTTAGCAACAGCAGCCTGTGCAGGACCAAATATCTTTGCAGCCTGATCCATGTCCTTTACCGTGACTTTCGGTACGATCAATGTGGATGGTTTTGTTGGCAGGTTTGGACGAATAACCGACAGCAAAGGTGTGTGCCCTGCTGAGAGTTGTGTCAGTCCGTTTGCGAATGCCTGTCCTACAGGACCTTCCTTATCTCCGATCATAAGATCAACGTGTGCGATTTCTGGTTCCTCGCCTATTAATGCTTCTCCGATTAGTAACATATTACTCCTTCAGTTGCGTTAATTGTTATGACTATATATATTGTTTCTTATAGAAATAATGATATTAGTACGTTTATATTTTGTGGGACTGCCGATGATGGCGACAGAAGATATGTATAGACAATCGGTATCCAGCAGTCCCGCGTTTTAGATACCGTTCAGTAAGCCCGATTAAAACGATCACGATAATGATTTCTACCAGAGTGAGGCTTACTTTATTTCCATTGACTTACTTTTTCATAGAATATAATTTATAGATTTTCACACTTATAAATAACATGTTTTATTAGGTTTTAATGCAATTTCATCTAATTGATGCAAACTACTATTTTTCCATCCAAGCAAACTCTCACTGTCAAACGTATCTTCGAGGACAACGGCAACTGGGAACAATTTTGTCATGATCATAAAGCCATCCTTCGCGATGTTGAGATTGAAGAAGTTAACAAGATGTTATCTTGTAAGGATAAGAATCGTGGTTTTTTCACTTATCAATGTGAAAGTTGTGGACACTACAAAAATATCAATTTTGGATGTAACAGTCGTATTTGCACAAATTGTGGTAAAAACCACACCGAAAAATGGGCTTTAATCCTCATCTTCATATACTCTTGACCGAAGGTGGATTTGATAAATATGATAAATTTATTCATCAAAAGTTCATTCACTTTAAGTCCATGCGAAAAACATGGCAATATCAAGTACTTACAAGATTCAAAGATAAACTCCCCAAAGTTCAAGCATTTTCGGATCTTGTGAACCAACTTTTTAAGGA
>DQIO01000323.1:0-8624 GCA_020793555.1 Methanosarcinaceae archaeon
CTGTTTTTTGCATCTACTCGCCCCCTTCTAGTCTAGCGACATTATATTGTTGACGCGACATGAGTCTTAAGGATGGCTGAATAGTTACACTTAACTTAATTCAAAAAACTACAAGGAAAGTGGTTCAATCCACTTCCACAGCACTTATTTTTTCTACCAATTTCGACAAGACTTCTGAGCGCATGCCTTCCACAAACTTTATACTTCCGACAACAAGATGTCCACCGCCATTTACGCCTGCGCCTACGACCTCGTCATGCAGTTCACGTACCATCTGTGGAATATTCATCCGCACATTCTTTGATCGTATAACTGCGAAATCAGGACCATATCCAATTGTCACGATAGGTTTGTCTTCAAATTTATGGCACATTCGGTCGTGTACTTCACCTGAAGTTTTACCAGGTGGCGGGAATGTGAACTTGTGTGCATGGTTTTCAACATCAAGCACATTCAACATCGCGCCGTTTGGAAGTGGCTGTGATTTGACGTTTGGCAGACACGCATCAAGTTGTTCTGATATCATCCCGTTTGCCTGTTCACAGAGGAGTTTTACCAGTTTTTTGTGTATCGCAGCATCTCCTAAGTTCATCAGGTCATCAACAATACATTTTCCGCTACTGAACTTCAACCAGTATGCTTCAAAATCAAGAGCCAGTGCAATGTCTTTCAATTGTTTAAGAGAATACTTGTCTGATACAAGTTCGATATAACGGTGCGCTTCATCCGCTTCTGAGCGGTCTCCAACTGCTGATATTGCAGGCAGGTGGTTGATCTCATCAACCACGCCCGGGTTTATCATTCGCGCTACTTCGGTACACAGCATACCTGTGGTTACTCCGAAATCCCCGCCAACGTGTGCAGGGTTTACATGTGCACGCAGGTATTGGTCAACCTCTTCAGCGGGATGGTGATGGTCAATAACAACCATGTCAATTCCATAGACCTGTGCCTGTTTCATCGCAGGTATGTCCTCTTCTGTCGAACCGTTGTCAACAAGTATCACAAACGGCATTTTTTGACCATGCCGCGCGGTATCATCAAGTGCATATGAGATATCCCGGGTGATATCCATCATTTCATAGAACGGTGCTTTTGATGGTGCGCGCCTGTAATAATGGTATTCGGCATCTGCTCCCCCTACTTCGCGTATCAGTGGCAGGATCGCGCGTTCGATTGCCACAGCTGCGGTCATTCCGTCTGCATCGGCATGATGTCGCAGAACTATTGGTTTTGATTTAATAACCGCTTTTTTAATCTCTTTTGCCACATGTTTCATTGATGGTCGCAATTTGTCAAGGATCTCACTCTCGATCAAAAATTCGATCTCATCGGGTTCAGCCCTTTTGTCGATCGCACTTTCGATTCGATCTGATACTGCTTTTTCTTTTGTTCCCGTAAGTCTTTTGATACTTCGTACCTCGACCTGCACTTTGTCGTCCCGCAGGCTCACTTCACCTACGATCGTCACCATCATATCAGAATCGATATCAGGATATGCACGCTCACCTGCGCGCTCAAACGCGGCACACATTACAAGACCATCATCATCCGAGATAGTAAATATGGTGGGTCCGCCTGTTTGTTTTACCTGTATCACTTCACCTTCGAGTTTTACGATCTTCCTTACATTATCGCGGAGTTGTGACGATTTCTTGATTGGAATATCTTTTTCGAGCTCGACTGTCTGATGCTGTGCGGGATATTTAGGAACAAGGTCCATGTTGCCGTTCTTTTTAATATCCTTCACATAAACGATGACTTCATCGCCAACATCGATCTTGCGTGTGATGTTGCTTGAATGGATAAGCCCCCGTATGTGCGGATTGAAATCCACGAATACACCGAAATCAGCGATATTGTTTCCTTTTGCGTGATAGAGTTTACCGACTTCCACTTCATCCATGTCGCATGATTCATCAAGATTATAGACTATCTGCGATCCACCGCAGGTTTTGCACACTTCCTCGCCGTCAATAAGTTTGTCAATTGGGGTGCCGCAAACTTTGCATTTGTAGAACACTCCGCGTCCTTCACATGCTTCGCACGGCTCTGTGGCCTGAATCTCTCCGCTTCCGCCGCATTTCTCACAGGCGGCACCGCCCTGCAAAAAATTTCCCATATCCTTTTCGGATAACTTCATGAGGTCAACAGCCTTCGCTTTTCCTGAACCCTTACATTGCGGGCACTTTTCGGTGGATAGGACTTTGACACCGTTACCNNCACATTCTGTACATTTTTCACTCATTTTATCATCCATTACATTGTGCATATTTGATTTATCATTTGCCATCCATANATGCTCAACTTTGTCAAGTTAGACAAGATATCATACANATGAACGGTGTCTCATGTTATGTTGTTGTACTGGNAATGAACACATTATTTAAATAGTACAANATCGTTAACTATTAATCATGGNANATTCTATGGATNTAGGTGAAAATGCCTCAATTCCTGAAAATATNTATTATAGAAAGTNGAGGTGAATAAAAATGGAANNAATCAGTANTATATGGGGTTTACTCNCATTGGCATCTNTTATATGGGTTATTTATNATGTTTTNACNCAAAANAAATCTTTGACTGGTGTNATGAAAGCAGTATGNATAATTGTTGCTTTGTTATTTNGTATCATTGGNGCAGTGGTTTACTATTTCATTGGAAAGAATAAGTAAATTNTTATAAATATTATTCTTAATACCTGNGCACATAACAGATCATTATAAACACGTGCCTCATTTTTAATTTTTTTGAAAAATAGTGGAGATAGATTCTGCTTTTACATGCTGTTTGAAATTTCACACATCAAACTTCATCAAGTTAATAAACCTTAACATCGTCTTTATTCTTGTGGGTCTGAAGGAATATATGATTTGCTTTCATACTTTCGTGTACAATAATTGCTTTCTTGTACATTACCTCCCCTCGGAAAATTCGGGCCCACCAATTCTCTAAACTTTTTTATTAAGCAACAACCTTTTATCCTGAAACACTCACTTTAGTTTTAGGAGGATGTTAAATGGCAGGTGAACTTTTATTTCCAGTATTGGTAATTGTTATAGCGATATTATCCCAAGCTCTCAAGATGGTGAAGGAGTATGAACGTGTTGTTATCTTCAGGTTGGGCAGGTTAAGCGGTGTGAAAGGACCCGGTCTTTTCTTAATCATCCCTATAATCGATAGTGTCGTAAAGATCGATCTTCGTGTAGTCACGATAGATGTCCCGAAGCAGGCTGTTATCACAAAAGACAACGTTACTGTAGAAGTGGATGCGGTTGTGTACTACAAAGTTACTGAACCAGCTGCTGCTGTGACTGAAGTGGAGAATTACAGGTTTGCAACATCAATGCTATCCCAGACAACGCTCAGGGATGTCTTGGGTCAGATGGAACTTGATGATGTACTTTCACAACGTGAGGCTATCAACAAAGATATTCAGGAACTGCTTGATGTTTCAACAGATCCCTGGGGTATCAAGGTTACAAGTGTGACACTAAGAGATGTCAGTCTTCCCGATACCATGCTTCGTGCAATTGCAAAACAGGCAGAGGCAGAGCGTGAAAAGCGCGCACGTATCATTTTGGCAGATGGTGAATTCAAGGCTGCCGAAAAGATGAAGGAAGCTGCAAAATTGTACGGGGAAGTGCCTGTGGCTATCAAATTGCGAGAACTCCAGACCTATGCAGAAATTGCAAGAGAGAAGAATATGATCATAATCTCTTCATCAACTGAGTTGGGTGAAGTCGCTGCAGTATCGCAGGCTGTTGCGAAGAAAATATAAGCGAGTCAAAAGGGAGGCAGTATAATGTTTAAAAAATTATATCTCCTCCCAATTATTTGTTTTAGTTTAATTCTTATACTTTCATTCACATGTGCGGGGGAGCCGCAAAAAGTACTTGTTCTTGATATTTCAGATTCCATCACTCCGGTATCGGATGACATCGTTTTGGATGCAATTTTAACAGCAGATAGCGAAGGTTTTGAGGCTCTTGTCATTACACTCAACACACCGGGTGGCGGACTGGATGAGACGTTCAATATCATTGAATCGATTGACCAGACAGATGTTCCGGTAATTGGATATGTTTATCCCGAAGGTGTGAAAGCATGGTCTGCAGGCACACTGATATTGATCAGTACGGACATCGCCGCAATGGCACCGCATACCATAATAGGCTCGGCACAACCTGTTGAGATGTCGGCAACTGGAATTGAACCGATCGAGGAGTCAAAGATCGTGAATGCCATTGTTGCGCTTGCGCGCGAGAAGGCACTCATGCATGGCAGGAATGAGACTGTTGCCGAAGAGTTTATCACCAAGAACCTCAACCTAAATGCCGAATCTGCACTGGATGCAGGGGTCATTGAGTTTATTGCACCAACAATCGAGGATCTGCTGGTACAGATTGACGGAGAGATCATTAAAGGTAAAACACTCAGTACAAGTGGTGCAGAGATCGAACATTACACCCCATCGGTCAGGCTTTCTTTTATGAATATCATTTCAAATCCTCTGATATCGTCTATCCTGATGATGCTTGGGATATATGGGGTTGTGTTCGGCATATCCAATCCCGGAGTGGGTGCTGAGATATTTGGTATAATTGCAATAACACTGGGACTTATCGGTACGGGCTTTGATGTCAACATCGCGGCGGTCTTCCTTTTGCTTGTCGGGATCGCGTTGTTGGTATTGGAATTCCAGGCGCCCGGTTTTGGGGTGTTTGGTATTGCGGGCATGATATGCCTGATCGCAGGAAGCATCCTTTTGGTGCCAATGAGTTTCCCGAATTATTATACTCCTGCCGATTTCCAGAGGAGCCTGATGATATCCGTTGCCGCGCCGACCGTGGTTATCGGTATCGTGATGGTGTTTGCGATATACAAGGTAATGGAAGTCAGGCACAGAAAACCCCTTGTCGGAGAAATGATCGGGGATATGGCACAGACTATTGATCCGCTTGAACCCGGAACTACAGGTTTTGTGAGGCATAAGGGCGAGTACTGGAAAGCGCGTGCAGATGAGTCTATTACTGAAAAGGAAAAGGTTGAGATTATTGAAAAAGATGGGGTTGTGCTTGTTGTTAAGCGTGTGGAGTGAGAGCAATACAACCGCCGTCAGGCGGCACATTTCCACACTACTGAACCGAAAAATGTAATGTTAAATTCATTTGTATTCACTTATTATTCGATGGTGTTTTATTAATTTTCTTCTTAAAAGGATTGGGTTTTGTTGTCACTTGATTTTTTCTAACTGAGTCGCCAGATGTCACTCTAATAGATGTATTACAAGTCTTATCACTATTATTTGGAATATTAATCGTATTAGAATTATAACATTACTTTTTACAAATTATCCTGTGGCGTTTTATAATTTATACAGGAATTGAAGTTAAAAGGAATTCTCTATAAGACAATTCACTTTGATAATTAAAATGAAAACATATGATGTTTAGGCTTATTCTGATTTTTCGTGAATGACTTCTTTTTTTTTAATTTTATCGTTGATGGAGGGTTTTGCCGCCTGCGGCGGATTGCCTCGGCATCAAAAATCACTAAACAAATACAGTAAGATCAGGTATTTCGTATCATCTCAACAACGCGCCGCTTCTTCTCGACAGCATCCTGCGCTGCCCTGTTAATTGCGTTTTTCATCTCATCAAAGTCGCGCGGCTCTTTTTCACCTATCATCTTTTTGATGGGGGTATATGCGGATTCCCTGAAACGCGGCGTGAAATCATGTATCTCGCCATCGATCATCACTTCTGCACCTGTTCCTTCTTCAACATGCCCAATAATGTCAATCTCAACACCTACCTCCCTTACGGTCTGCATGATATCGTCTGCAAATTCGTTGGGTGCGATGATAAGCAATGCGTCAAGTGAAACTCCGAGGTAATCTATTTCAAGAGATTCGAGCATCTCAAGCACCGGTTTGTTTACCAAAGGACGCATGCGGGATTCCTCAAACACCAGTTTCACACCTGCTGTTCTTGATATCTCCTTTGCGTCGCCGCGGATGCCGCCGTTGGTGACATCTGTCATGGCGTGGATGTGTTTGGTCAGGCCGGAATCAATGAGTGCTTCACATGCTTCAAGGAACTTGATATTGATGGTTTCGTCAACGATCTCATGCATGTTGTAATAGAGTGCTGTGGTTGAGATTGTCCCTCCGCCTGCGCCTTCTGTCATGAGGATAACATCCCCGACCTGTGACTGTATTCGGGATGTGAGTTCGGATGCCGTGCCGACCGCGCCTACGCCGCCTGTCATGCGCTCGCCTATGACCATATCTCCGCCAATGCGGAGGGTGCTGCCTGTTATGAGCGGGATTCCTGTCAGTTCCGAGACCGTTGTGATGCCTGCGATGTGGTCGAATATCTTTGCGACATCCCCGTCATCAGCGACATGGATATCCGATAGCAAGGCAACCGGACGCGCGCCCATGGCATATACATCACGAAGAGATGCTCTTGCCACATGGAAACCTGCAAGGAACGGAAAATCGCTGAGGCGGGAGTGGATCCCGTCAACTGTTACTATAATGTATTTTTCACTGCCGTTGGTTTTTACCGCGCCTGAGTCGTCAAGGTGGGATGTATCAACAACAGCACTCGTTTTTCCGATAACCTCTGCGATCTTTTCATGGGTATAAAAATCACCCATGCCGCGCGATCCGACTCCGAACTGCCCCATTGTGACACCCGATACCGTTGATGTGAGCACATCGCCGTTGACATTGATTGTTGCTTTAGCTTCGACAATGGCAGCCTTTGCAAGTTCGCGCGCGTGATGAGGTGTGGTTTTTTTCACTTCAAGTATACGTGCCGTCAGTTTATCCTCAATATCGTGGTCGCCGGCAAGCAGCGCCCGTTTTGCATAGCCTTCTATATCCATGATTATCCCTGTTTGGTTTTAAAAAAATCAACACATTCCGACAAAATTTTTGAGCATCTTAAGCCCGATATCCCCGCTTTTTTCGGGATGGAATTGTGTTCCCATTACATTTTTTACGTCGTTTACAACGGATGCTGCAAATTCGGTACCGTACTTGCAGGATGCAAGTGTGTGTGTAGCATCGGTGTCTACATAATATGAGTGCACGAAGTACACATAGGTATTATCAGGCACACCTTCAAAGAATGGATGCCCTTGTGTTATGTTGATCGAGTTCCAGCCCATGTGTGGAACTTTCAGGTTGGTGTGTGGGAAACGGACAACACGACCGGGCACGATGTCGAGACCTTTTGTCAGTCCGCCTTCATCGGACTCGCTCATGAGTATCTGATGTCCCAAACAGATGCCAAGCATTGGTTTGCCGGAATCCACATACTCGCGGATGACATCGCGCAGTGGCTCGATCTTTTTCATGGCATCAATAAATGCACCGACACCGGGAAGGATTACGCCATCGGCATCCAGTATCTCCTGCGGATCGCTTGAGATGATGGGTGATGCGCCTGCATATTCAAGTCCTTTCTGGACACTTCGGAGATTTCCGACCCCATAATCAATAATCACGATCTTTTTCATAGGCATCACAAGTATGGTTTTGGTACATCAAGTTAATGTGCAGGGTTATAAGGTTTTATATTTTTGTGACGGCGGAAAATAGCCACACTTAATTGAAAGTTTTATATCTTATCACAATATTAATATTAACAAATATACTGAAACGATACTACGGAGTTTAAAGCTGATGAGTTCTGAAAAGCCCCCTGAAAAATTAACCCTTTCAAGTTATATGCCACTAGTAGCAATGGCAGGAATTATACTTATTGTGCAGATATTTGCCATTTTTTTAGCTGCACCAATGCAAGCAGAAGACATGGCCGCTTTTGAAGACCCCGAAGCAACAACAAATTCACTATTATACATCGTTTTTATTTTAGTATTCACATTCATGCTCCTTGTTGCAATTAAAAAGAACATGAAATGGATAATCCAGCTCACAATACTGTTGGCAGTTGCATTCACTATATATTATGTGCTCTATGCACTTTTAGCGATCACACCGATATCAGATTTTACAAACAATGCAATATCAATTTTGTTATCCATTGCCATGACCGTAGTCTTGTACAAGTTTCCTGAATGGTATGTCATTGATATTCTTGGACTCATGATCGGTGCAGGTTGTGCCGCAATTTTCGGGATATCACTTGCAATTATACCAACCATTGTGCTTTTAGTATTGTTGGCAGTATACGATGCGATATCGGTTTACAAAACAAAACACATGATCGCACTGGCAGACGGTGTGATGGACCTCAAACTTCCGATACTGTTCGTCATCCCCAAACATCTCGGATACTCGTTCAGGACAGAAAAATTCGACAAAGAAGGCGAAAGAGAAGCATTTTTCATGGGACTCGGTGATGCCGTGATGCCCACCATACTTGTGGTATCGGCATACATGTTCATAGAACAGATTGGGCCCGTGCATTATCCTGCACTCGGTGCTATGATCGGAACAATTGTCGGTTTCTTTGCACTTGGAATACTTGTCATGAAAGGTAAACCACAGGCAGGTCTCCCATTTTTAAACAGCGGCGTCATATTGGGATACGTTGCAGGGTGTTTGCTGTCAGGATCTCCGCTTTATTGAGTACAGGGAATTT
>DQIO01000323.1:8808-22925 GCA_020793555.1 Methanosarcinaceae archaeon
AGTTTTGTCGTAAAGATAATTACGCATTAGTTCAATCATTCTTTCATGCAAAAACGTATCGCTGTGATTTTTGACAGTGCAGGAACCCTTTTACATATGTATCGTGTGGCAAAAGACCTTAACACTGGTTGTGTGCTCGAAAAGATCGAAAGTACTGCACTGGTCGCAAAAAAGCCACATCAAGCACTTGTTGTTCTTCATGTTGACCCTAATACAATATTGGAGCACGATCCGGGCATTTCGCTTATCAAGTTCATCAATGACAATGATATCGCAATCGATATAAGTTGCTCAAGCAGTCCTTTTACAATTGATATGGCACTCGATGTCATCAGAAAGGACAAAGTTTCAATAGGCGATTTGCATACCGTACTCAATTGTGTAACCGGACAGTGCCCGAACATATTTTATATTGCAGTAGGTGTTATTGTGGATTCACAGAATGGCACAATCCCTTATGTATTGAGTACGGGCGGACAGGTTTTTAAAAATACCTCAAAGACCGTTGAAACATTGGGTAAATGTGGGATTGATACGTATATCGCATCCGGGGATAGTATGCGTAACCTGCGGCAACTTGCAAAATATGTGCAGATCCCGATAGAGAGGGTTTTTGATATTGCTACGACGCATGATAAAGAACACATAGTCCTCGAAATGAAGAAAAAATACGATACGGTAGTGATGGTGGGGGATGGTCTCAACGATATTCTTGCACTTAGGGCAGCAGATGTGGGAGTTATGACAATTCAGCAGGGAGATGTGAGACCAAACAAATTAAAGAATGCTGCAAACATAATAATAGAAGATATTTCAGAAATTATTAACATAATTGATAATGTATGACCAATGACTAAAATGTCTGATTGTGTCACACGCATGTGATTTTAAAAGTTAACAGTGCACAAATAATACGTTATGTTTATGTAGTGCTTTAAATATTATAATTTATGTTCATGTTAATTTAATTAATTAACAATATTCAAAAGTGAATTATATAATCTGGTTTTGCATGTGATATGCAAAACCCTTAAGTAACTTAAGCTAAATAGCAATTTAAATAAAACATCACATCATCCTATCTTGGCGGAGGAACATATAAATGGCATTGTTCATAGAGGTAAAAAACCTGACCATAGAATACGAAGGGGTCAAGGTACTAAACAACATTAACCTTAATATTAACGAAGGAGAGGTCGTTGGCATATTGGGTAGAAGTGGAGCTGGCAAGACAATTCTTATGCACGTCTTGCGAGGTGTTGAAGAATATCAGAATATCAGTGGAGAAGTAATCTACCATCTGGCTCGCTGTGGAAAATGCGGTAACATAGAACCGCCAAGTAGAGTGGGGCAGAAATGTAAATACAGTGGTGAAATTCTTCAGTCCTATGAGGCTGATCTTGTCAAACTTCCGGCACATGACACTCAAAGAAAAGAGATCACAAAAAGAATTGCAATTATGCTCCAGCGTACATTTGCATTGTATGGCGATGAGAGGGTCATTGTAAATGTCATGAATTCCCTGACAGAGATCGGGCATTCGAATGTTGATGCATTGCCAAAAGCAGTGGAACTTTTAGATGATGTACAGATGTCTCATCGTATGATGCATATAGCGCGTGACTTAAGCGGTGGTGAGAAACAGAGAGTCGTTCTTGCAAGACAACTTGTAAGGGATCCAATGATACTCCTTGCAGATGAACCGACAGGTACTCTTGATCCAAACACTGCCAAAATAGTCCATAATGTTATCATGAAGGCAGTGAAAGAATACAATATGCCGATGGTTATCACATCCCACTGGTCAGAAGTAATAGAAGAATTGGCAGACAAAGCAATTTTCCTTGAGGATGGAAAAATTGTCAGTGAGGGAGATTCTAAAAAAGTTTCTGCAGATTTCATGAAACATGTCGGTGAGGTCGAAAAACATGCTGATGTCGTAGTTGGCGAACCGATAATAAAAGTGAAAAACCTTGTCAAGAAATACATTTCAGTTGACAGGGGTGTTGTGCGTGCAGTAAATGATATCTCATTTGATGTAATGGAAGGGGAGATATTCGGTCTTGTAGGTGTGAGCGGTGCAGGAAAAACCACAACTTCCGAGATATTGATGGGTGTGATACAGCCAACAAGCGGCAGTATTGATGTAAGGGTTGGCGACGAATGGGTGGATATGACAATCCCGGGCCCTGATAAAAGGGGACGTGCCACCAAGTATATGGGTATATTGCACCAAGAATACGGATTGTATCCACACAGGACGATCATTGATAATTTAACAGAGTCGATTGGCCTGGATCTGCCTTATGAACTTGGTGTAAGGAAAGCTTTAAAAACACTTCAAGTCACAGGCTTTACAGAGGAAAAGGCAAAATTCATATTATCTAAGATGGCAGATGAGTTAAGTGAAGGGGAGCGGCACAGGGTTGCACTGACCCAGATCCTCATCAAAGAACCAAAGATCATCATCATGGATGAGCCTACAGGTACGATGGACCCGATAACAAAAATGGAGGTCACAAAATCGATTCTAAAAGCACGGGCAGAGATGGGTGAGACCTTTGTGATCGTATCACATGATATGGACTTTATACTTGAGGTATGTGATCGCGTAGCACTGATGAGGGCAGCGAAGATCACAGATATAGGGGAGCCCGAAACAGTATTATCAGAACTCACTGAAAATGAACGGATCGAGGCGGAGGAATGATCTTAAGATTAATGCCATTTTATTTCACCTCTGCCTAAAATTCCCAACTTTAAAACAATTGACAGGAGGCGCTCGTACGAGTAATAAAATAACGGTAGAGGTTAATGAACAAGAAATAACATTACCTGAGGGAGCAACACTTGCAGAAGGGCTCAGTGCTTCAAACACTCCCCATAAAGATGGTACTGCAATTGGAATACTCAAGGAAAGCACTGAGCGCAAAAGCGGTGATGTCACTGAGTATACCATCACAACTCCAAAAGGCGAATTCAAAATCGAACTTACAGGTGCGGACGAAGCATCCAAACAAATATGGTCTGAGCATTACAAGGATTACGAAGGCACGCTCATCCGATGGATAAGCAAGGATGCTGTAGCTTTTGGACCTTTTGAGACTGATATAAAACCAACACGTGGTGCCAGGAATTTTGAACGTTTTGAGGTGGTGTTTGGAGCGGGCGGATTTGATCCCAAAAACACTCACCTGATATTAACAAAGAACCGTCACACTTCTGATTACGGTTCTCCGGAAAATGGAACATTCGCAAAGATCATAAGTGGTAAGAATGTTTTACTTGAACTTAATAAAAGTGATGTAATAATCCATATTGAACCTGTCATTGAATGGGAGAAGATGGCAGAGCGTATCTGCACGACCGATCTTTCCACACAACTCGATGATGGAGTTAAGATATTCACTTATTTTGAAGTTGAACTTGCACCCTTGGCACCAAATGGTGCGGAACATTTTCTATCACTCACACGTGATGGGACATTTAAAGTTGGTGTGGTATCAAGTTCATTCATTTCCGATGACAATCTACAAGGAGAAATGTGCGATTATGAGAACTTTGAGCCAAGGGTTGTTGGCACGGTTTCGATACGTACTGTCGGTAACGGTAATGGGCGGGCATACATCTCTTGCGATGACCGGACTTCCAGTATCATGCATTCTGTTGTGGGGCATGTCACAAAAGGGATCGAACTTGTAAAACTGGCGCAATCGGGGCAACATCTCGATGTCGAGATCATCCCTCGTCCGATAACGATACTTGGAATGAGTTTCAATGAAGCGGAAAAGCAATTATCAGAGTTTGGTGTGAAACTTGTCAGGGATGGGCATACCGAGGATGATGCAATCATTGTTATACAGACCCCGCCGACCACAATTGAGATTCTGGGGGCTGCAAAGGTTAAAGCATTTGGAGTACCGAACTCAAAACTTGTGAGGATAGAATTGTACGATGATCTTGCACCAAAGACCCTTAATTTCTTCAGGCATGCGATTGGGCTTCAGTTCAAGCCGGTCGGACCTTTACCCGTTTTGATGACATATGAAAACACCTATATATTCAAGGCAGAGCGGGAAGCTGAAAAATATAAAGAGATCATGCCGGAGAATAGTCCAAAGGACAAGGTGTTATCTGGTGAAATAGGAGTTACCAACCAGTCTGCAAGACGAATGGGGATGGTTGGCGTAAAGACTGAAGATGATGATCTGTTTGGACCGACAGGTGAGAGATTCACCAGCACAAATATCATCGGTCGCATTCTGGATATTGATAAACTTAAACATTTCAAGGACGGCGATATAATGTATGTGACTGAATCGATTGAGGAGGCGGAGTGATGACGATTCATGAAGATGGGACTCTCACAAAACTTGTTGTGATAAGTTCTGACAGTGTATTGCCGATCGATGCTGCACTTGAGATATACGAATCCGAAACGAATATCACAATTAAGGAAACATGCTTTGGTACGATGGTGACCGGTCCTGAGGATACAGTCAATAAGGTTGTCAAGGAAGTTGTTGAAATGGATAAGAACCACATTTTCGTAAAAGAGAGAGGATTCCCTCCCGGTGATGACAGGCGTTGCCGTGCAGGTCGGGGTGGCGGTCCAAGACCTGGATTCCATTTCCTGCGAAACGAGATAGGAATGTTGCCGATCATTGGAAAAGCACTGGATGATTATGATAATAACGTACCTCTTGAGAAAGTCATACGCCCTGAAAAACTGAAAGTATCGCATTTGAAAGACATTATTAAATCTGAAATTACGAGGTGAGACATTGACAAAAGTTTTTATTTATCCAACAAACAGTCTGATCCTATCCGATCTGATCGAACGTTTCGGTCACACCCCCCTTGCTATGATGGAAGGGGTGCACGATAAAATAACGACTATCGGTATTGATTCACCTCCGCTCAATATTACACCGGAGGACCCGAAATATGGTTTGAAATACGCGGCAGTCGAAGTTCCAGCAGGAGTGCGTGGAAGAATGTCGATTGTGGGACCTCTCATTGATAAGGCGGAAGCAGCAATCATTGTTGACGATGCTGCCATCAGTTTTGGTTGTATGGGATGTGCACGTACCAACGAATTGACAAAATTCCTGACAAGGGATAAAGATATTCCTGTCCTTGAACTTGTGTATCCATATTCGGATGCAGAGGGAAAGGATTTTGTCTACAAGATCGGTGAGTTTTTAAACTCACTTCCAAAGGAGGAACAATCATGAGTGAAAAAGACCAGCGTGTGAAAGTTGCTCTTGTTTCTTGTGGTTCTGAATTTGCAGGTGTTCAACCACAACTGGATTCTGCAGCCGAGCAGGTCAATGCACAACTTATCTATCCGGAAATGGATATTTCGAGTCTTGATACAATTGAGATGGAGTTTGGTCTTCAGGTTGCAAGTGCAGACCTGAAACTCATGATGGCACGTGCAAAGGCGGTTGTCGAAGGAACTGCACATGTGGACGGAGTTTTTGTAACATCATGTTTCAGGTGTGCAGAGGCTGCAATAGTCAGGAACGAGGTAAGGAGGTATATTCACCAAAATTCCGAGATTCCTGTTATCAGTTATTCATTTACAGAGCGTACAACAGCGGCAACATTGCTGACACGTATGGAAGCACTTACTACCATTGCGAGGCGCAGACATTTGCTTGCAAGGGAAAAACAGAGCGGAATTACTGTTGGACTTGATTCGGGATCAACTACAACCAAAGCTGCTGTCATGCGAGATAATAAGCTCATAGGCGAGGGCTGGGTTCCAACTGTCAATGTAATTGAAAGTGCCAGAAAAGCATACGATATTGCACTTGAACAGTCCGGGATCAAAGAAGAGGATGTTCAGGCAATCGGGACTACCGGATACGGAAGATTCCTGCTTGGTGAGCATTTTAATGCGCAACTCGTCCAAGAAGAGATTACTGTGAACTCAAAGGGTGCAGTATATCTTGCAGACACACAAAAAGGTCCTGCTACTGTAATTGATATTGGAGGAATGGACAACAAAGCGATATCAGTCGAGGACGGAATTCCTGGAATGTTCACAATGGGCGGCATCTGTGCCGGTGCATCAGGACGTTTCCTTGATATGACGGCAAAAAGACTTGGAGTTGAGATCACCGAACTTGGAAAACTTGCAGTAAAAGGTATGCATGATAAAGTGGAGATGAACAGTTATTGTATCGTGTTCGGTATCCAGTCACTTGTCAATTCACTTGCACAAGGTTCGGCTGCACAGGATGTCGCGGCTGCGGCATGCCACAGTGTTGTTGAACAGATATTCGAGCAGCAGTTGCAGGAAGTTGAAGTAAAGGAGCCTCTGATCCTTGTTGGTGGTTCTTCACTTATCGAAGGTGTTCCAAAAGCACTTGGCGACCTGCTTAAGATCGATGTTGTCGTGCCGCCACATTCGCAGTTGATCGGTGCGATTGGTGCTGCATTGCTGGCGTCTGGTTATGTGGAGGAGTAGAGATGGCACCGCTCGAAACATTTGTGGTCGAGTCAACTATTCCAGAGGAAGCCGAGCATTACAAACATATCATAAGTGATGCGATTACTGACCTGGTGCTTGCACAGGCGATCGAACAGATCAGGGTAGTGGTTAAACCTGAAGATTCCTTGTTTCAGATGATGATGATTCTTCGAGGCGGTATGCCCCCTGTGAAAGTTTCCGATTTTGCACATGTTGGAGAAGGAACGTTCGGGGAGAGTGAGATTGTGATCGATATTGATAATGAAGCATACCTTCCACAATTGCTTGAGAATCTGTGGGAGATGTGCGGGCGTATCAATGTACACCAGCCTGAGAGAAAAACAGTGTCTATGACTTGTGAAAATCCACTTGAACATATCTCTGAGATCGAAGAGATGGTTATTGAAGACCCGCAAAGGACATTGAAGTCAAAGCTTGTCGATATGGCAATAAGGGCTACACCGGAAGGATTCAGGGTGCGATATCATTCACTTACTGGAAATCATTTTATTTTTGTGGCAACAGAAGATATCATGAAAAAGGAGTGGATAGAGGAAGCTCATAAGATGCTGGATGAATTGACAGGAGGTGAGCCAAGTGGCAGCAGTTCTTGAACCTTATGTTTACGAAGGTGGAATACATAAACACGGTTTGCTCCTTGAACTTTTGGAGGATCTGGGTGGATTTTTGATACAGAAGATTCCTGCAGCTACAGAAGTCACACTTATCATGCTAATTCCCAATAAAGATATACACTTGATGGAAGAACTTGCAATCAAGTTGCTTGGAAAAATAAAAAGATCACCACTTACGGGCACAGAGATTGCAGTTGTGTCTCCTACACTTGCATATCACCATTTGCCACATTCGGCATGTGATATTGCAGAGTTCTTGCGCCGTGGTGGTGCAAATACCAACATGATTGGGCTTGCAAGAGGTATGGGACGAAGGGTTGCGCTATCTGGTGATTATGAGAGAAAGCTCATCAATGAGCATGATATCGCATTGTTCTCATTTGGGACATTTCGTGACTGTATTGTCAATAAGAAACCGAAGTTATTTGAGGGCATTGACATTCCTGTTGTGGTAACGGGTGCGCCCGATATCAAGACAGAAGATATTCCAAATGCGGATATGTACATTGGCGGGATAGGAAGGGTTTCACATCGTCTGCGTAAAGGATCGGAATTGGAAGGTCTTGACAAGATGAACGAAATGGTCAGTGAAATGGTTAACATGGTTCGGGAAGATATTTCCAAAGATCCTCTTGCGGTTTTACCTGCAAGGGTCATGAAAGAGATCAAAGATCAGATACCTGAGATTGAGCATGTTTTAACTCCTGCGCCTATTACAATTCAGCTTGATGGGCTTCGTGTTAAGTTACCTTATGATGAGTTCCATGAGAAGGTTGGGAATATCGAATTCGATGAGGGTCCGCTATTATCAGAAATGGCAAATATCATGCCATCAAAAATGAAAAATTATATATTGATTAAGATACAACGTAAATCAGAAGTTGGTTTTGTAATATAATTTTTCCATTTTTATCTGTAACAAAATGTATAAGGAACTTGCTCCATGGAAATTGAAAAAATTAGGGAAATTTTGAAAAAGGAACCTGAGGATGCTGTAGATGAACTTCTTGTTGATGTCAAGAAGAGATATGGTGAAATTCCATATATCATGAATTTCATGAAGGATATGCCTGAACTTTTAATCCCAAAGGTCATATACGATAATTCTATCATGCGTGAGTTCAAGCGCATGGATCCAAAAACGGTGGAGTTGATATCGATAGGTGTTTCCTCTGCTCTTCGTTGTGAACACTGTTTGAAGATGCATATCAGGATTGCAAACCGTTTAGGGATCACAAAAGAGGAGATATTTGATGCAATTTTGATAGGGGGCACATTGTCCAATGCGTCTGTGCTTGCCGAAGGTACACGAGCACTTGATTCTGAACTTTCCTGTGAGGAAGATACTGGCGAAATTTGCGATGTGTGTGACCTCTCAATTGATTAAGAAGATTAAGCGAAAAGTATCATGTCAGAAAAGTATTATGATGTTACAATTTTTATTATTACTTTTTTAGTTCTTATATCTATATCACAGGTTGCATCAGCTTCTGCTGAATATCCAAAGTTATTGGATGTTCCATGGGATCATTCTCCAATCACGGTTTTTATTGATGATGTGTATGTTCCGCCACATTATAGTCCAACCTATCGAACGCAGGTTGAATCTGCTCTTTTGTATTGGGAGGATGGTGGCAATGGGAAACTGGACTTTACACCGTATTTTGAGATCGTTGATACGGATGATGCGGATATACGCATTATGTGGGTTGAAAATATTGAAGAGGTAATAGGTACCAAAGAAGGTGTTGCAGGTTTTTGGAGTCCATATGTGGTTAATGGGGTGTACCTGCGTGGTGATATTGTGCTTGAGGTCGGGAATTACCAGGGTTATGCATGGCGCCAGTATGGGGATCTGAATATGTTTTTGGTCGCAAAGCACGAATTGGGTCATGCACTGGGGCTTGCGCACAGTAATGATAGGAAGGATATTATGTATCCTACATACGAGGAGAGGGACAATGTGAATCCATTGTTGCTGAGTGCAACACGTCCGATCTTGTTGGTCTTTGGCGTTGTTTCTTTGGCAGTGATCGGGTTTTTACTTGTTAGCTGGCGACGTTGTAAACGAAAAAGGGAACAGCTTGAGATGGAATTGTTTGGCGAGAGTGAACATTTATGAGCAATTATGAACTCTGATGATCTTTACAGTGATATTTCAAGATATTTGAAAGGCGAGATGGTTGATTTTTTAAAATACGAACCGGATCTGTCCAATCTCACTGAATTTGAACAAGATGTGTTAAATGAGACACGAAAAATCCTTTATGGCACGACCATCACTTATTCGGAACTCGCAGACCGCATCGGCAGTAGCGGAAGTGCAAGGGCCGTGGGGCAGGCATTGTCCAAAAATCCGTATCCTATTGTGATCCCGTGCCACAGGGTGGTTGCAAGATCGGGAATTGGGGGATACAGTGGTGGAGTTGAATTGAAGAAGAGGTTACTTGATCTTGAAGCGAAAGATATAACGGTACATTCATCTGCGGTTCATTTTTCAAATTGAAAAATGTGGAAAGACCTATCATATATTACTTCAAAGGAATATAACCAGAATATCAAACAATGTGGGGGCACATCTATGGGGAAAAGGATACCAAACTTACACTTATACTTACACTTATACTTGCACTTATGTGTATGTGCAATAATATTGATATTAGCAACCGCAAACGTTGCTTGTTCTGAAACTTTTCCACCCAACGTATGGGAGTTTACAAAAGATTATTACGATGTGTATGGGGAACCCTCATTATCCGCATCTGTGATTGGAGACCTTGAGTTCGAAAACGGAGAAACATCCCGGATATTCATTCGGTTGACCAATGAGGGAGAAATAATTGGGTTTGAGAATGAAAGAATGCCAATAACATCCAATGAGTCTATGGACGCCCAAAAGGAGTTACATCTGGAAGATGACATTACCACAGCAATAAATATCCAGGCAACCCTGGAAAATAATAATAATAATAATGAGGCACCTGTGAAAATATCAAGCGGTCTTGTGCATGGGGGGTTTCTGAGAAGCGGCGAATCATCAAAGCCTCTGGGATTTGACATAGAGATATTCAACAATGCACCTTCAGGTACATATAAACTGAACTTATCTCTCACATACCAATACCAGAAGGAAGTACAGGTGGAAGGATACCCGGACGAAGAACTTGATCTATGGTATATTACAAAGAACCAGACCCTGCCGATCTTCATCAAAGTGAAACCCGATGTCGATCTTGTTGTCGAGAATGTCAGGTCCGAACTTATGCCCGAAAAAGAGGGCATGGTTTACATCACATATAAGAACACAGGGACCGAGACAGCCGAAGATGCAGTCGCCAGCATAAGTGTGACTGACCCTTTCACCACCATCGATGACCGGGAATTCCTTGGCACCCTCAAACCTGGCGATTCTTACGAAGCACAATACAGGATCGAAGTGGATAAAACTGCCATGCCCAAAACCTATTGGGTTGAAACTGAAGTAGAATATAAGGATAGATACGGCGGAGCAAGTGAAACGGGTGTGCTCAAAGCACCTGTGAATGTGGGCGAAAAGTTGTCACTTGGTGAAAAGATCGGGATGACTGGAACTCATATTGGAATTGCCGGAGTTTTGGGTGTTATCGGAGTTGGTATATATGCTATCAGAATTAGAAAGAAGAATGAAAGTCGTTGAAAATGTTTGCAGGCCAACTTCACCAAAAAGTTATTACCAAGTAACAGCAAATTATCACCAATGGTGGCAAGTATGAGAAAACTCATAATTCTTCTGATCCTTCTAATGATGTTGCCCGCAGTCCAGTCTCAGACAGGGACTGTGCCTCCGAATAAGTGGACATTTGTTGATGATTATTTTACTGTGTATGGCAGCCCTGAAATGATCGTGAGCACTTCAGGCAATCCGGAGTATAAGAGAGGTGACTCATCCACCATACTTATCCGGATAATGAATCAGGGAAAGATAGTGGGATTCGAAGTCGAGGATGAAACAAATGACGCTAATGAGATAGCCTTGTCTAAGATAGAGCAGCAATTGGAATACAGTGCCACTACGGCTGTCGGGGTTATGGCATATCTTCAACCGAATGAGGCACCGCTGGACATAAAAACGGCACCGCAAAGCGCGGGCACTCTCATTTCCGGGCAGGTCTCCGAAGCATTGCAATTTGATATCAAGGTACTGGATGATGCAGCCGCAGGTACGTACCCCCTGAATGTGAACCTCACTTACCAGTACCAGAAAGATGTACAGGTTGACGGCAATGCGACCAGTAACCAGATCGATTACAACATGCTGTATAAAGAGATCGAGGAAAAACATACTATATTCATTACCATCAAAGAAGAAGCTGACTTTGAGGTCACAAATGTGGACAGCGAACTGTTACCTGACAATTCAGGCCTCATCAGAATCACTTTTAAGAATACAGGCGAGGAAACTGCATCTATCGCCACAGCAAGATTGAGACTTTCAGATCCGCTCAGCAGTACGGATTATACGGCATTCCTTGGTGACCTCAAACCTGATGATGAGATCGTTGCCGTGTTCAGTATCGATGTAGACGCTGATGCCAGCTACAAAACGTATTCCATTAAAACAGAGATCGAATATGAAGATTCAGAGGGTAATACAAGGATATCAGACACGATCTATGTGCCCGCACAGGTAAGGGAACCTCTGGAAAGTGAAGGGATATTTCAAAATCCGCTGCTTTTAGGCGCAGTCATAATAATGATAGTTCTGGCAGTCTCAGCATACAGATACATGAAAAAGCGTGAGGGCGGGGGCGGAGAGGGCATCGATGAATGATGAGAACATCATCAGAGTGAAAAAACTGGTGAAAAGATATAATGGATTCACAGCAGTAGATGGTGTTTCCTTTGACATAAGACGAGGCGAGATACTAGGGCTGCTCGGTCCTAATGGAGCAGGTAAATCCACAATCATCTCTATCCTGTGCTGTATTCTGAAACCAACATCCGGCAGGGTGACCATCAACGGATTTGACATCGAGAAGAAGAAGAAGAACGAAATAAAAAAGATAATAGGTGTAGTGCCCCAGGAGATCAGCCTGTATCACACACTGAGCGCCAGGGAAAACCTGACATTTTACGCAAAAATTTACGGTCTTTCAGATAAAGCACTCAAAGAAAAGACAGAATTCCTTCTGGATATGGTGGGACTTACAGATCGGGGTGATGACATGTTAGAAGGTTATTCAGGAGGCATGAAACGCAGGATAAACATTGCTGTGGCACTCCTGCACGATCCTGAAATACTGATCCTGGACGAACCCTCCACCGGCGTTGACCCGCAGAGCCGTAAGCGCATATACGACACGATCAGGAAACTGAATCAAAATGGGGTGACTGTACTTTTGACCACTCACCAGATGGAAGATGCCGAGGACCTGTGTGACCGTATCGCCATAGTGGATAAAGGAAAACTCATTGCACTGGATACTTTACAGGGGCTTCTGGACATGGTAGGCCAGAGTGACATCATCCATGTGATGACAAAGGGCATCCAGCCGGATACCGCAGAATCCATCCGGCAGATCGATACAGTTGAAAAAGTTTCAGTCGATGGTGGAAATATGGCCATCCAGCTGGTTCACGGCAGGGAAATGCTGGCAGGTATAATTGATACATTGACATCATCAGGAACAAGAGTAGAATCCATCCAGATAAAAGAACCCGATCTGGAAACGCTATTTCTTCACCTGACAGGTACGGCACTCAGGAAGTGAGACATTGGGGAAGATCAACAAAATCGCAGCAGGGATCGATCGAGGGATATGACATGAAGTTTAACATCATTGCTGCAAATGACATTAAAATATTCTTAAGAGACCGTAATGCCGTTATCCTGATGTTCTTCTTACCAATGGTTATTATCTCTGTGGCAGGGCTGGCACTTGGCGGGGATTTCGAACAGAATATCCAGATCAGTGTGCTTGTGGTAGACCTGGACAACGGTGATATCTCTAAAGAATTTGTAGAATTCCTTGAGGATATCGACATACTTGATGTTGATATGGAATCCAACGAATTTGCAGCCAGGGACAGGGTCAAGGATCAGGAATATGGCAGGTTGATCATCATACCGAGAGGTTTCACAGAATCTACAATGATGGGAGAGAACAGTGAAATATCCATTGTTGTTGACCCGACCGAGGATTCCCAGAATACTGTGCTTGAGAAGATCGTAGAAGGTTACGCGAACGGACTGTCCACCAATGTAGTGGTTGTCAAGACAGTGGCTGCTCTCGGGATACCTGTGTATAGTGAGGAACAGATATTCGAGGTCGTGGATGTGGCAAACCAGTTTGCACAACCGTTGCCTGTGCAGGTTAAGACCGAAAGCACCTCCTCCAACTTAGGTGAGTTCACGTCTTTTACGCATTATGTACCCGGGTTTGCGGTCATGTTCGTGCTGTTCACAAGTATCGGTGCCGGATCGGTAAGCTTGCTAAAGGAACAGGAAGCTGGAACTTTCAGGCGTCTTGTGGTCGCTCCGATCAGCAAAGCCGAGATAATAGGAGGGAAGATCACCAGTACATTTTTCAAAGGTTTTGTGCAACTTGCGGTACTTATGATCTTCGGACATTTTGTTTTTGATCTCTACCTCGGCAGTGACATGTTAGCCCTGGCAGTCCTGATAGCTGCAATAGCGCTCTCCAGTACAGGACTTGGTTTACTTGTAGCAGTCATGGTCACAACCAAAGACCAGGCCGATTCGGTTTCCAATGTACTGACATTGACAATGTCTGCCATCGGCGGTTCATGGTGGCCCCTTTTCATCGAACCTCAGTTTATGCAGGACATTGCCCGCCTGACCATAACAGCATGGGCCATGGATGGATTCTATAACCTTCTGTATTTCGACCTCGGACTCGCGGGTATCTTGAAAGAGGTCGGTGTGCTGGTGTTTATGACCATTGTCTTTTTTGGGTTAGCCATATCCAGGTTCAGTTTCGATTAGGTGGGGGGTTCGGTTC
>DQIO01000215.1 GCA_020793555.1 Methanosarcinaceae archaeon
CAAAAACAGTATCAGGAAAAATGTTTAAAATTTGTATATACCTGCGGAAAGTGCGCCTTATTGCAAGAGCAACAAAAAAATGTATCTTGTAACCTACTTCAGGCACTGTCCCATTTTCCAGTTATTTTTAAGACGCTGATTTACGCTGATTTACGCTGATTTAAGGTTGCATCTGCGTTAATCAGCGTAAATCTGCGTCTAATATAATTGTTGAAATCACTGGATATTGGAATTGTGCCCTACTTCATATAAAAAGTCAAAAGTTTCGGAATCATACAGTATTAAATATCGCATGAAAGCACAAGTTCCTCAAGTGTGAAAATATAAACACCCTGGTCTTTTGCAAACTTCACTGCTGCGGTGGTAAATCCACTTTTAGACACTACGACGTAATGGTTTGTTCGTTCCTTATTATTCCATACCACATGATCGGATTTTTGGATCAGGTCCTCAATTGTCTTTTTGTTAAGCATTTTATTTTGCCATTTACATTCACAAAAAAGAATCGCATCGTTTTGTTCATTCAGGGCAACGATATCGATCTCTTTTTCTTTATGCCACCATTTTCCCCATTTAGTGAAAAGCGGCAATCTGCCTGAGAAAGATAGGTTCTGCAACAATTCACGTGTAACATCTTCGAATATCAGGCCCAGATACATATTAAAATCATCTTTGACCATATCCATTACAATATCAGACTTTCCAATCTCTATTAATGATGAATTTGGATAAATATACTTGAACCAGAATCTGAAAAAGTAGTCCTGCAACACATAATTTCCAACCCGCGTGGATCTTTCTTTTGGTAGTGTAATCGGTATGTTCCTTCTCAGTATACTCAGTTCCGTCAGCCGTGATATGTAAGCATACAGTTTATTTGTTGGCACTCCTGAAAAGTGAGAAATATCAGTGAACGTATTCTTGCCCATTGCAACTGCTTTTAAGATGGAAAAGTAGTTCGTGAAATCTTTCAGTTCTTCCATTAGAAGGAATTTTGCTTCCTTGTAGAGAAATGAATCCTTATCCATTAGGCCATTTAAGATATTAGCATTTAGGGTCTTTTTTGTATCAAATTCCTCTACATAACGAGGTATACCGCCCAACACCGCGTATGCACCCATTATATCTTTTTGGGACCAGCTTTTGAATAGTTCTTTAAAATCAAGAAAAGTAAATGGTTGGAGATGTATTTGGCCTGTACGCCGTCCGTATATTGGGCTTGAGTATGACAGGGCTATCTTTTCCATCATGGATATACTTGAACCGCACAAAATGAGTTTAAAGTCCATACCCTTCCATTTCTCATCCCAATAATACTGGAGTATTGAAATGAAGGCAGGATTGCTTTTATGAATGTAAGGCAGTTCATCGAATACAAGAACCATGCTCTCTTTTTCTATGAGCCTTGTAAGGTAGTCAAAGAACGCATGCCAGCTGTCGAGTGGGTTGTTCTTGAGGAAGTCATCGTCAAGTGTGAGTCCCGCAATTCTTGAATACAAAGCTGCCAACTGTTTTTCTTTCTGGAGTTCTCCAAGCAGATAGAGGGTTTTACCCTCTGCATGGGATAGGGATTGTTTTATGAGTTCGGTTTTCCCAACCCGCCGCCTGCCATATATTATTATCAGTTCGGATGACCCTGATGAGTACTTTTCTTTAAGAAAACCTAATTCCTTCTTGCGGTCCGTGAACGGGATTTTCATATTGGAGTATTAGTTTATGTTGTTTTAAGTATTGCGGATAACATAAGATGACTTATCATAATTTGGATTCTGTTATTATTTAATGGTACATGTTCAGCTTCAAACAGGATGTGAATGAGGCTTTTTCTATTTAACATTAGGACAAATATCCACCACATAGACACAGAGTTTGTGTATAATACTGTCTCTATACCCCTCTGCGCCCGCGTCGAGAATGATCTTGGGGTTGTGACTGCGACGTGCGCGGAGTTGAATATTTTCGACAGGCGAGCGATTAATGGGCGCTCGCCGATTGTGGATGCGGGGGCTGTTTTAGTCATCAATACATTATCCACGGATTTTAGCCCTGATGAATAAAATTCCACCAACGATCACAGTTAGGAATATGACTATCGGAAGAGTATATCCAACAAACACGATCAATCCAGCCACACTGGAAATAAAACCATTCACCGAATCAGACAATGCATCCCGCAGACCCCATGACTGAGTGATTGGTCTTGGTTCACTCACACTCACAGTTATTGTCGAAAAATCGACCTTATCATCCAGATACTTCAACCTGCCAGTCATGCTTTCGATCTCACCACGAACACGACCAAGTTCCCACTCGACATCCAGAACCTCTTCCACAGTTGTCGTCATGTTCAATATTTCCACAAGACGTTCTTCCTGCCGTTCAAGATTTTCAAGGCGGGCACTAAGATCAATATACTCCTCTGTGACATCTCTGCCGCTTATGCTCTTTGATGTAACCTCACCAAGCATCTCGATCTCACCTATAACCGAAATGAAACCATCCTTTGGCACCCTTATAGTAGCATAGCCCTCTTTTTGGTCACCCTCATAGTAACTATTATACACCGATGAACTTGAAACAAAGCCACCAACCTCCTGTGTAATACTAATTATCTCATCTATCGCAGCTGCAGCATCATCAACTTTGATAGATATATCAGCAGTTGATATCACCTTTCTCTCAACCGATTCTGAATCTTCAACCAGTTCATCGTATGAATTATCCGAAAACCCCGCTTCTGTCGCATATGCACTTTCAGATTCGTATAAAATTCGTTCAGGTATGGCAGTATCATAAGCAACAGACTTCGTTTGTGCACTTTTATCACTGCCAACTAGACAGCCGGATGCCAGTATTCCAAACACCAAAAAAATCAAAACAAATACACTATATGTTCGCCTCATATCAACACGCTCCATCGCTTGATCAAATGACATTCAATTGAATGACATTCAATAATACAAATCAACAAACATATAAAAGACATCTCTAAGCTTCGAATCTATTCGAACCTAAAACTTAACCTTCTCATTGCCGTAATCCTTTACCCTAATCCAGATATTGTCCCAAAACTCATGCGCATGCCCTGCAAGTTCCAGAATCTCATCCCTGTCAAAAGGCACCACATTGCGCATACTCTCACGCATTGAATTTTCAGGAAGACCTTGCTGGATAACATAACAAACCTCCTCATCAGTAACATGCCTGGCAACCCATCTCGCAATCATGGAAATGTCATCAGCACTGCCAATAAGTCTCCGTATCACAGTAGTCCTGATCTCAAGTTCAACATCGCTCGCAGCAACAATATCAACCGTTCTCGTCACCCGATCCACGATCTCTTCCGGTGTACCAACCACACCCTCAAACTCTCCATATCCTACAACCCTGCCATACAACTCCACGTCATCCGGTGGTGCTTTTACATCAATGAAAATCTTATCAACTAACCCTTTCGCGATCAGTTCAGCCGTATGCTCCGGATAAAAACCATTGGTATGAACACCTACAAGCAGACCATTCTTTTTAGCAAATGCCGCAAGATGTTTCAGTGCACCTATCTGCATGAAAGGCTCGCCTCCTGAAAACAGGACACTGCTTATGAAAGGTTTTGATTTAATGATATCCTTCTCGATCTCTGCTGCATCAATAATATCAGGCTCTGACAAATACTCATAATTGTGACAATACGGACACCTATATGGACAAGCCCTGAAAAAAATAGAGATTGACACCCTGGTGTGCCAATCAACAGTCGAGATAGGGATTGTCGCCCCATAATTTACTTTCATTCAATCCCTTATGTAAAACTTTTAATTTCAATTTTAAGTCATGTCAGCCGCACTATATCGCATGCGATCTTTCAGTTCCTGCTTCTTTGCCGCATTCCAGCCATCCACAGCCTGAATATAACCGGTCACCCTTGAAAGATGCTCTATATTATCGGAACCGCAGTTTGAACATACTTCTTTTAGTCCGGATTCAACATGGAAATCATTCATACACACAGTCATGTCTTTTGTGAACGCAAAGTATCCGACCTGTGTATTCTTTGCAATATTCATCGCAAATTCCTTAAGACCCTTTGAATCGGGATGCCCTTCGCCCATCCAGATATGAAGGATGTTTCCGCCATCCACGATCGGGAAGAACACATGCTCAGTATTGATCCTGTCAATGATCGAAACATTCGCACCGGGAGGCACATGAGTCCCATTGGTATAATAAACCGGCAAGTCACGAGTTTCCTTTACCTGTCTTTTTGCACCCTCAATATCGCCTTTGATAACCGCTTCAGCATACTCTGCAAACTCGGCATGCAAAAGATCGGACACTGCAAACCTCTGGCATGTCGTTTCAGCAGGAGTTCTTGCAAGAGCAATCTCAATATCATACTTCTGGCCCAATTCACGCGCATACATCTCCATCTCGGTCATTGCACGGATCGCGAGTTTGAAAGCATCCCTGGATTCATGCATCTGCGCACCTGTGTGATGCTGTACAAGTTCATTAAGACCAATAATACCAATCGTATAAACAAGAGCATCCAGGTCCACAGCAATCTCACCGCGCTTACCTGTGATCGGATCCTTTGGCTGCTGGGTCGCAAACGGCATCCTGCCGCTTTTTATGATATTATCCATCCAGTAACGCTTGGTCTTGAACACGTCAATTGTCTGGTCCATCATGTGTTTAAGCTCTGCGAACAGGAGGGCATCGTCTCCTTTTGCACGATATGCAGCCCTCGGGCAATTAATTGAAACAACCTGCCATGAACCCATGGAGAAGTGCATCCCATCCTTGAAATAAAGCTTATCATCAAAATGTGAATCATCTTCAGCATTGGCAGAGAACTGGTAAGCACAGCACTGGTAACAGGAGATACCCTCACCTGCGCCCCTGTATGCCGGCAACTGATTATCGAAATACGGTGTACCGTACTTTGCAGCAAGATCAAATGACAGGGTATAGAGTTCGTCATAAGTCGGAAGTTCAGGGTTTGCACGGTTGAAATTCTCATCTTCCTTCATAAAATCAGGCTCGATAGAGATTTCAGGTTTCGGGAAATTGAATGGTTTGCCCCAATAATCTCCCTGCATCATAACATTCATCAAACCTTTAAACCCGAGTCTCACTTCACGCTCAAACTCGCTATAGGTGCGAAGTTCAGCCTGTTCCCCATTCCATACACGCCCCTTGTAAACAACAGGCTTGTCCTTCCAGAGTTTTGGAACTCCTGGTGACAATTGTACCGAAGAGAAAACAAGCTGACCACCTCTGGCAACCATCATCTGAGTCATCTCGTAGACGAACATCTGCATGAGTTGCTCGATCTCAAGATACTCCATCCCCTCAAAGTATGGAGCCATAAAAGTAAGGAAATTATAGAACCCCTGCCCGCCTGCAAAGTTCGTCTGCGCGCTTCCAAGTGCCTTGACCGCATGCAGTACAGCAACCTCTGCCTTCATTGCCGGACCTGCTACACTTGCTTTTGTTCCTGAACCATCGGGCATGAGTCCGTAGTATAGGAAATACCTAAGATCCCAGTCCTGACAGAACGCGCGGGTCCCTAGATATTCAAGGTCGTGAATATGAATATCACCATTTAAGTGAAGGTCGGCAAGTTTTGGAGGCAATAGAAGCAAGTACTGTTCTTTGGAAATCTTATCCGCTTTCTTCTTGTGGGATGTTTCTGCATTTTCCTGCAGGTTGGCATTATCTTTTGCCTCAAATCCTGTACCTATATCTATCCTGTATGCATCATATACAGGAGTACCAACACGCGTCGAGATGTTACGCCACTCAACGTGTCCGCGCTCAAGAAGTACAATATTAACGATCTCACGAACCAATGGGCCTGACAGGAATTTTAAGTCCATGCCGCGAATTCGTTTTTCTGTTTCTTTTGCGATCTCTTTTGCCTGTTCTCTTGTAATTGCCGGCTTGCCATAGAATTGCTCGCTAAGTACGGTTTCCTTTACAAGTTGTTCCACAACTACATTCTTGTCCCAATCGACCATGTGCCCATCTGTTGTGCGCACCTTGGGCATGATTGAGATCGATTGCCCGTCAAGTGTTTTTTGCACAGCATGGTGCTCTGTGAATGGATCATTTTCCCCTTTGCTCATATTTCCCGTCTCCTTTCTCCTTTATAGTATAATTGTAAAATCTACAAGATATCACTCAGTGCGTCGAGATTCACTTCATTTCCATTAAAAAGTGCCTCATACTCCAAAAAGTCATCATCGATCTGCAAAACCGGTGCTGTTACCGTAAATACACCATTTACCCGTAATTCTGTCAATGACTCTGCAGTGGACATATCAGCCACATCAAAGGACACATTATTTGATTTCAATACCTTTTTCAGTTGCTCGCATTTCGGGCAAGTTTGGGTTGTGTATACTATGATTCCAGACATTATTTGCACCTTTTAAGTTAGATAATTATTTTTAAAATAATGAACCACAAAAGGAGGGACGAGTGGACATGATCTGATAAAAACATGTCCAGTCGCCATAATTATAACGTGAATATAATCCTCTGATTGCAAATTATACAACGTAATTTTAGGTTAATAAGGCTTTTCGCCCTCACCTTTGAATACCATCCTTTTTCGTGTATTATCATACATGGTAACAAACCAATCGGAATTACAACTGTTTGTTATCAAATGTGGTCACAAATTGAAATTGCCAAAAGATGTATATCCTAACCTCCATTATAAAAGATAATCCTAAAAACACGAGGTGTACAAAATAAACACACAACTGCCATCCGGATGCCAGCCACTTGATGAACTCCTTGGAGGCGGATTTGAAACAGGAGTTGTAACCCAGATATTTGGGGAAGCAGGCAGCGGAAAAACTAATATTTGCATTCAACTTGCCGTTGAATGTGTGAAACGCGGCAAGAAGGTTATTTTTATAGACACTGAAAGCGTCTCACCTGACAGGTTCAGACAGATCGCAGGCGAAAATGCAAAAGAGATCGCGCAGCAGATCATTATTTTTGAACCCCATAATTTTGAAGAACAATATGCTGCCGTAAAAGAGATCGAAAAACTTGCCGGTGAGAACATCGGGCTTGTCATAGTTGACTCTGCGACCTCATATTACAGGTTAGAACTGGATGATGAAAATTCAAGCATCAGGACCCGCCGCGAACTTTCCAACCAGATCGGTTTGCTGCACAGTCTTGCGCGCAAACACGGAATGGTAGTAGTAATTACCAATCAGGTGTACACTGATATTGGCTCAGGCACATTCAAACCAATAGGTGGAAGCGGTCTTGAACATATCTCAAAAACTATAGTTCAACTCGAACGCACAGAAAATGGTGCCGGCATCAGATATGCAAAACTGTGGAAACACCGCTCGCGCCCTGAAGGCGAAACATGTAAATTCACTATCACTGCCAATGGTGTGAGTTAAAATAATTGGCTCATCGCTATTTTGTGTGGGTAACTCCTTGTGTCGAGTCAACTATCAAGTGTCTATTATGAAGGCAGGTCACATGGACAATTTCAATTTTCTAAACTCCAAAATGACCGATAGTTTTTGCACAGTGCCGTCAGCGCACCGACTTAGGAACACACACAAATTGTGAGTACATGCT
>DQIO01000214.1 GCA_020793555.1 Methanosarcinaceae archaeon
CTCTGAAATCCAAGTTGAATTATAACCTTTTTATAGATATCTTCATATTCAGTAGAACTCAGGTCAATCTCACAGGGCAGGTCAACAAATTGCAATCCGTGTTGCTGAGCCATACTCTTGTACTGGAAAGCATAGTCGATCTCCCCACAATCAAGGAAAGCCAGTAACTGTATACTCCCACCCCTGATTACAATCTTCTCAGTTTTTGGTTCAAATATTTCAGGCATAACCACAATGCAGGTATCATTATTCATACTTACTTCAATTGCGGGATCAAAATTACATGAAATGACATCATCAAAAATAGTTTGATCATCATAGTAAAATTCAGCAAGTTGTGTTACTATAAGCGCCCTGTATCCACATGAATCAAGCATTGGATTTGAAAAACCGAACGTGACACCAGGACGTTTGAGAATCTCATACCAGTTATCAGATGTAATTTCGTCAGCGTATTTGCTCTGGTTGCTGTACGCGATTACCATCTCATTTGTTGCGAAGGCTATATACCAGTCAGCATACTCAGGATACATCATGTCAGGGATAAGTGAGTAATCAGCAACAGCAACCACATCCACCTCTTTATGTAAATCGGTCACATACCTTATTACCTGTATACTTCCATGCCCTTCTACCTGCACGTCCACCCCGGGATGTTTGTTTTCAAATTCCTTTTCCAATTCGTAGAATGACTCGATCAGGCTTCCTGCACAGATAACTTTTAATTTAGTTTTGTCATGGCTGTCTGATTGGTCTACAGCCATACCCATGACTATAATCACAGCAGCAATAAAAATTAGAATTAGTATCCCGGCTACAAGATGTATCGCTTTAACCATTGAACAGATCACCTGTCAGGAGTTCGAATTTCTATTTTATTCACCCACTTAACCCAGTAATGTCCTTCTGTCACGAATCCATCATTTGATGAAACAATAGCAATTCTGAGCGGTCTGCCGTCATCCCCAGGAATGAGCGCACCGTCCTGTTCATACATCAATATCATCTTCAAGTCTGTATGTGGTATCTCCCTTAGAGTTGCAGGGTCATAAGTGATGATATCTCCCTGGACCTGATCGTATGTAAAGACCATTAAGTACCCATCAGGTGCAGATACCCAGAGTGTGTCCGAAGGTTCAATCCCGCCAACAAGCATGCAGAGGTCTTCCATGGAAACGCCTTTGCATTCAAACGGACCGTATTTCATACCAACAGTTGAAAAAAACCCACCATAACCCTCATAAGAGGATAATTCTTTAAGCTCATCAAAGGTCAGGACTTTCTCATTTCCCTGGTTGCCGATCAACGTCAGGTTCCAGTCGATTGTTTCAGCAGGCGATCCCGAAGGATGCGTATTTACAATAGTAGCGAGAGTACCGATGACACCGATACATATCACCGCAATAACAACTATAAATCCGGTTTTGCTACTTACTTTCATCTTTTTCTCCCCATGTATGTAACCAGCAGCAACCCGACAATCGCAGGTATGATCTCAAAACCAGGTATTAAACCGGCATCAGAATCACCACCAGTACCTTCCTCATCACTGACACCATCAGATATCTTAGTGGACATCGATTTTGCCGGACCTGCCTCTTCACCGGAATATCCCCCGCTGTAGATCCTTAGCTCATCTACCCATTTTATTGAAAGACCATTTGTAGAAGGGTAAAGTTCATAAAAATGCTGCGATGCTTCAGGAAGGCATTCATGCATGTCCCAGACTCCGAACACGTGCTTTTTTTCAGGATTGGTAGAGTTATCAGAAAAGAATACAAGCCTCATTCCTGTATAATAATCAGGTGGATAACCCACTCCCTGACTCTCACCGACTTTTGTATCCTCACCATTATACCAGGAAAGGACCATAGCCCCCTGTCTGGGTCGCGGTTCATATACATTTGTGTAACCAAACTCCACGTGATAACCATCAGATGCACGGATCATCACTTCATCATCAGGAGACATCCCACCGGCTAAATCGCATATATCCCTAATATCCGTACCTTTCACAGCACCCTTATCCTTATAACTTATTGTTTCATTCGGGTCCCATTTGTCACCCTCAAACACTGCTCCCTGATGATAGTAATGCGTTACTCCATCCCCATAGACCGGCAAGTTTGCCTCCATCCACTGATACGTTACAGTCGTTTCGTGTAAGATCGTTCCATTCGCTGCATACTTTACTACGTATACATCTGTCGTTGGTCCTGCTGCCTGTACTAATGGTGCAGACAGGATGAACACAAACGCCAGCCAGACAAATATTGTTCGATCCATAATAACATGTATTTTCACGTTTTTCTCCTTCCGATCACTATGCCAAGTATCAAGCTTACCATAACTATGAGTGTCCAGATAATAGTAGAGTTTGCTTGCAATGAGCCAACAATTGAACCCTGTATCCCACCGGTATCCGCATCAAAAGGAATTGATGCAGTTGAGTGATACAGATTAGAAGCATGACTTGTATGGTTAACAGCTACCTTGATCTTCACCCCGCCGACAATGTTTTTTTCAGTTGATCCAAGAAAGGTCAATTTACCGGAGTAAGTTTCTTCTTTGACTGATTTGTTACCGTAGAATGTCAGTTCAATTCTCCTGTTCTCGTCTGTATTACTCAACTGTATCACTTCCGGAGAAAACCGGAATGGAATGTTTTCAGTTCCAACTACAACCTCACCGTTATAGTCATGTGATGTAACATAGACAACGACAGTATTTTCTCCATCTACAGGCACTGTGAAATTAATAGATGGCGGACCTACTGCAAAACCAGTAGCAGAAGCAATACAAGGGGATATACAAACATACACGGTTAGAATTATCAAAAACATCCATTCTTTATTCATTTTCATTTTATACCTCCGCCCAGAATACAAATGTCGCATCCTGTCTCCCAGCTTCAATACAACCAGATGGAATTTTAAGCTGAGTAACTACGTCTTTTGAATTTGATTCCGGGATATGTGTAATAATAATTGCAGGATTATACAATCTGCTATCCACGTACAGCGACTGCTCATAGAAATTCTGTGCTGTTTCGCTTTCACTGTTAACTTCGAGCACCACATTCACACCTGATGAGCCGATATTTGTGACCTTAACTGATTCATTATTTGAGCTGTGACCTGCCACAATATTCCCATAGTCTATCACACTCCTGTTAAGTGAAATTCCAACCATCGGGATATTTACGTTTGTATGTGTGGTTAACGATGAGGAAGGGGGAAGGGATGTCAATGCTTCTCCGAGGACAACAGTCTCGAATATCGTGTTTTGTGGATAAATATATGTAACCTCTTTGTTATCTTCCGAGACATCTGCAACTTTTATAATCTCCATAGTCACTGTACTTTTTTCTACTGTGATCTTCGCGTATCCGAGAGTATGTTCAAAACTGTTCTGGTAGCCAGGTATCTTTTCCTCAGCAAGCGAATACAAAGTTGCTCCACCGCATCCTAACACCATATACTGGATTCCATTTTCCTCGTATCTCTCATAGGCATGCACGTGACCGTTGAATACCGCATCCACACTATTTTGTATGAAAATATCTTCCCAGTAGTCACTCAGATGCGACCATCCACCCCAATGACGTTTATCAGAGCTGTATGGCGGATGGTGGAACGATACGAATTTCCATGTTGCAGTGTTGTCAAGGTCATCCTGCAGCCATTTTGTCTGTTTGGTCATATTTGCCCAATCATTGCTATCGAGTACTGCGAAATGTGCGTTTCCGCAGTCGAACGAGTACCATTGGGGAACTTCAAACACATCATAATAATTCGTATGGTTATCCTCATGATTTCCAGGCGCAGGATAGACCGTAGTGTTTGCCAGCATTACTTTTCCAGCATCAAAAAAGTCATTCCATTCTTCAAGGTCTTCTCCGGAACAGATCAAATCTCCAGTATGCAGCACGAACGAGATGTTCTCTTCTTGTGCAATACGGTCTGCTACGAGTTTGTGCCTCTCCATTTGTGTGAATAATGAAGTTTGCTCTCTCGTATCCCCATACACGATAAATGTGAATGAGCCGCTAAGCGGGAATGTTCTAAAACTATGGTCTTCAGTACATAAGTATTCATTTCCAACTGCTAATTGATAGTGATATTTCGTATTTGGTGTCAGGTTTGTGATAACAAGATGATGCAGTTGCTTATTTTTCGTATCAGTAATTGTATGATCGTATTCACTGTTCCCGGCATAGTATTCTTCAGTTGCATATTTTACTATTCCAGTAGTTACATTTTCTGTATTCCAGTTGATAGTAGCTGAATTTATGCCGGTGTTAGTGATATAGGGTCCCCATAGAATGTCTGCATCTGCGACGGGAATAATGGTAAGACCAATGATAAAAAAACATATCATGCCTCCTGTCTTCATTTTGTTCAATTTCATATCATTTCATTAAAAAAAAAGAGAGGCTTTAAGCCTCTGCCCAAAATACAAATGTCGAACCCTGTGTTCCGGCTTCATTCCAATCAGATGGAACTCTGAGTTGAGTTACTACTTCTTCCGAGTTCGATGATGCAATATTTGCAATTATGGTTGCGAGATTGTACAGCCCGTTGTCTACAAACAGAGACTGTTCGTAGAAATTCTGTGCTGTTTCACTTTCACCATCAACTTCAAGTGTTACCTCTACATCGGATGAACCAACATTTGTTATTTTAATACATTCGTTCTCCGAACTTTGACCTGCCCTCACATTACCATAGTCTATCGCGGTTCTGTTCAGCGAGATCCCAACCATCCGGATATTTACTTTCGCAGTTGCAGTAAGTGATGAGGACGGTGGAGATGATGATGACGGTAAGTCGTTCAATTGTATTTCAACAACCTGTTTTATATTTTCATTCTTTTCCAAGCCAGAACCTGTGAATTTAAGCGGCCAATCAGTATCTGGTAATGCTGTTCCATTAAGTTCATTTACAAGGATGATATTGTCGTTTCGTTTCACAAACGCGCTGCTAAAGGTCTTGCTGTAGCCATCGCTTGCAATCACTGTAACATTATATCCCTGATCTGCAAGTGCATCATTGAAATAATGTTTAGCTTCTTCATTCACATCATCGTCCACTACACCAACTAACAGCCATAATGGAATTCCTTTCCAGTTTCGGTCACTATCATCTGTCCAGTAAACACCGTGACATCCCACGCAAGATTCGAATGTCGAACGGTCCGTGGTATCAGTAATCGCACCTGTCAGTGTCAGGTCCCATTCCTCTACACCGCCAAGGATCTCTATTTTAGTTACATATTTAATCCAGAAGTGTCCATCTGTTATTGGAGTATCAGATCTTATGAATGCAATTCTCAATGGTCCACCATACTCATTTGATATCGAAGCACCATCTTCTTCATATGCTAAAACCATTGTCAAAGGTTCATCTGTTTCTTCTTCATTTGTACTACAGATGGTAATATCTCCCATTATCTGATCATAGGTATAGGTCATTGAATATCCGTCAGAGGCTGTTATCTTTACGCTGTTTGAAGATGTAATTCCGCCAACAAGGTCTGTCAGATATGTTAAATTGACACCCGTGTATGTATAAGGACCTACTATTGCACCTGTTGATTTCTCAAATCCACCGCTTGCCGTGTAAGCTGGCATTGCTTTGACCTCACTGAGAGAGTAAACCTTTGTCTCACTGCCAATCAAGGTGAGGTCTGCTTGTGGAGGGGCTACTGCTACATTCAGTTCAATTCTTGCAATGTTGCCAACCATCTGTCCGCCGGATAGATATGGTCCGACAAGTTTTAGGGGGCCGAATGGTTTATCATCATCAGTAAGTTCAGGTAGTGGCGTGCCATTCAGGTGACATGCAACTATGTAGCTGTTGTTTTCTGCCAGGTATGTTGAATCTAATGTTTTACTGTAACCATCGCCTGCGACAATCTCAACATCATACCCCTCTGTAGCAAGTGTATCATTAAACGCGCCAGAACCATGCGTTACGGTATCATCCACATCCCCCATCAGATACCATAAGGGTATGCCTTCCCATTCATTATTTTCGGAATCAGTATATGAAACGCCGTGACATCCCACGCAAGACTCAAATGTTGAATTGGTGATGGTATTATTTATCGCTCCGACCAATTCAAGTTCCCATGTTGTTGCTTCTTCGGATGCCACTACTGGCATAACTAAGCCCATGATTACAATAGATAACATTATGCACACTGTTGTATATATTTTCATCGTATCTCCACCCATTTTCCACATATTTTATAAATTATAGGATAGGATTAAATTTCCTCTGCCCAAAATACAAATGTCGCATCCTGTGTACCAATTTCATTCCAATCAGAAGGAACACTCAGTTGAGTTACTATGTCTTCGGAGCTCGATGTTACAATATGTGCAATTGTGGTTGCGGGATTATACAGCTCGTCATCTATAAACAGTGACTGTCCATAGAAATTCTGTGCGGTTTCACTTTCACCCTCAACTTCAAGTGATACATCAACAACGGATGAACCGATATTTGATATTTCAATAAGTTCGCTATCTGAACTAAGACCCGGCCCAACATCTCCATAGTCAATTTCAGTTCTGTTCAGTGAGATACCGACCATAGTCACTTCCACGTTTGCAATTGCAGCTAGCGATGTTGAAACGCTTCCACCACTACTTTGGGTAGTATATATTTCGATATCACTGATAGTCCTCACAGACAGCCCGTTTGAAGAGGGATATACCGCACTATAGTTGTACCTGTATTCTTCATCCAGACACTCATGCATATCCCAGTTGCCAAATACATATTGTCCCGCAGCATTTGTGGTCTGGGCAAAAAAGATAAGCTGTATCCCTTCGTCATACGTTGGTGCATAGTTTCCGTCTTTACACCAACACAGGACCATAGGCCCCTGTTCAGCCTCGGGTGTATAGACATCTTCATAAGCAAACGATTTATAGAAGCCGTCAAACGCTTTGATCTTAATTTCATCACCTGAAGACATTCCTCCTACAAGGTCGCACAGGTCTTTTACATCGGTACCCTTTAATGCTCCCTTGTCCTTCAGGTTTATCGTCTCAGTTGGATCCCATGGATCAGCATTCTCATCAAAAACAGGCCCCTGATGATAGTAGTGTGTCGTTCCGTCTCCATGAACCGGCAAGTTGTTTTCCATCCATTCTGTGGTTACTGTTGTTTCATACAGTATCGTTGTTCCGTCCGGAGCGTATTTTACTATATGCACTTCGGTTGTAGCGGCTGCCTGTGCAGGCAGCGCTGAACATAACATAACAATGCACAATAGCATTGCAAGTGCCATATTTTGTCTTATTTTTAGCTTCATCATTCAATTCATCCTTGTTTTACTATTTTTATTGATTCTGTTTTTTTTGAACTAATCATTCGTTGTGTTCAGCAAAACATAACGGCAATAGTTATAATCTTTTCGAAAATGACTGGGTCCACCGTTTGCTGTATAAATAATTGATCTGCTACCCTGAAGTATACAAAGACCTTGAAGAAAAATCATGTTTTGTTAAGTGGAAAAACGATGTTCGCAAGGAATATTTCGGGCTTGTTGCAAGGAAAATTGAAGGCAAGGAACATTTGCGAGACAAGGGATTTGTGG
>DQIO01000213.1 GCA_020793555.1 Methanosarcinaceae archaeon
AATCAGCGTAAATCTGCGTCTAATATAATTGTTGAAATTACTGTATTTTGGAAATATTTGATAGAATCGTTGTTCCAATAATCAGACACTTGAAAGTTGACGCGACACTAGTCTAGTGACATTATATTGTTGACGTGACACGAGTCTTAAGTATGGCTGAATAGTTACCAGAATTCTATCCTCCGTTAATCTCATATCAAATAAAAGCGATTAAGCCACCTATACATAATACTGACATTAATTACTAAATTAATATTACATTACCCAAGGTGTTCGTAAATGGGAAAGACAATAGCAGAAAAAATAATTGGAGAACATGCCGGCAAAGAAGTATCAGCCGGCGAGATCGTTATTGCAAAAGTTGATGTTACGGCAGTTCAGGACGGAACCGGACCGCTTGCAGTCCAACAACTTGAAAAGATTGGACTCGTACAGGCAAAGAATCCCGAGCGCACGGTTCTTTTTATAGACCATGCCGCGCCAAGTCCACACAAGGATCTCTCAAATGCGCACCAGATCCTCCGAGGGTTTTCAAAAGAAACAGGAGCCATACTCTCCGAGGTAGGAGAAGGCGTATGCCACCAGAGGCTTGTGGAATCATACGTAAACCCCGGTGACATCCTCATAGGTGCGGATTCTCACACCTGCACATCAGGCGCACTTGGTGCATTTTCAACAGGTATGGGATCAACCGATGTGGCAATTGGTATCGCACTTGGAAAAACATGGCTTAGGGTGCCGGAAACATTCAAGATCGAGGTCACAGGAAAATTTAAAAAAGGTGTATATTCAAAAGACCTTATTCTTTATTTAATAGGCGAGATCGGTGCTGATGGTGCAACCTATAAAGCACTTGAATTCACTGGTGATACCATCGAGAACATGACAATGTCGGAACGGTTCACACTCTCGAACATGGCTGTTGAAGCAGGAGCAAAGACAGGACTCATCGAATCTGACGAAACCACCAGACAGTATCTTGAGCAGCAGGGACGCGGTGACAAATTTAGACCTATAAAAGCAGACGAAGACGCGGACTATGATCTTGTAATTGAAATCAATGCAGCCGATATTGAACCAATGATCTCGGCACCACACACAGTGGATAATACAAAAACCACAGGTGAACTCAAAGGCACAAAGGTCGATCAGGTATTTATCGGCACATGCACAAACGGACGGCTTGATGATCTTGAGATCGCAGCAGGAATTCTGGAAGGAAAACAAAAACATCCAGACATACGCCTGATCGTGACTCCTGCATCAAAAGATGTTTATTTACAGGCAGTTGAAGCAGGATATATTGCGACATTCATCAAAGCCGGTGCGGCAGTAATGGCACCCGGGTGTGGCGCATGTGTTGGTGTGCATCAGGGAATATTGGGTGATGGCGAGGTATGCCTAGCAACCCAGAATCGTAACTTCAAAGGAAGGATGGGCAACACTGAAGGATTTATATATCTTGCGTCTCCGGCAACCGCAGCGGCATCTGCAATTGCGGGTGAGATCGTTGACCCGAGGGAGGTACTTTAAATGGAATCAAATTTAAAAGGAAGATCATGGAAATTCGGTGACGACATCAGCACAGACCTTATCGCACCGGGTCGCTTGTTCCATCTTCGGACAAACCTTCCCGAACTTGCAAAACATGTATTGGAAGATGCAGATCCTAAATTCCCGTCAAAAGTACAAAAAGGCGACTTCGTTGTAGGTGGCAGCAATTTCGGGCTTGGTTCAAGCAGGGAACATGCTCCCACGATTATCAAAATTGCAGGTGTGGGCGCAGTTTTGGCAAAATCCTTTGCAAGAATATTCTACCGCAATGGCATTAATGTCGGACTTCCATTATTGATATGCGATACCGACTTAATCGATGAGGGGGATGAACTGGAAGTTGACCTCTCAGCCGGCACGATCAATGATGTGACAAAAGGGATTGAATTGACATTTGCGCCTCTTCCTGATGTGATGATCAAGATCCTGCAGGACGGCGGACTTGCGGCACACATCGAAAAACACGGTGATTTCAATCTGGATTAAGTACGAATATATGTACCTGAATGGGCAGGTCAAAATGTCCATTCTGTATTTATTATTTTCAATATCATTTTACATTTCATTTTACATTTATTTTTTGCATCAGTCAAGGGCAATGTTTAACAATCCCTTAATTTCTATAACAAATAACGAAATACAATTGAATTCGAGTTGATACTATAGTAAAATCAGTACAAAGAGTCAATCACAAAAAAAGCCGGGAACAAAACACAGATTTTGTTGAATCCACGGCAGAACGTCTTGTCATCGAACCTGTTGGGTACCCACTCAGTGGTATTCTGGATGATGTACCTCTGGTCGAAAACAAGGACGTGTTTGAGTATTACGCACGTCAGCAGTGGAACGGCTATATGGTGCGCAAGGATGAGTACCTGTTCGACCAACGGATGTACCCTGATTTAGCATACAAGGTCATTGATATTGAGCCGCCTGAATCGATAATAGGTCTTCAGACATCGATAATTGTTCAGGAAATGGACAATGGTGCAGATGATCTTGAATTTACAAGTGATGTATGCATTGACGATGTGGTCGGTCAGGATGCTGCCCGCCGCAAATGCCGTCTGATCGAACGGTTTTTGGAGAAACCTGAAAAATTTGGAAAATGGGCGCCAAAAAACGTACTGTTCTTTGGACCATCGGGTACGGGCAAGACCATGCTTGCAAAGGCTCTTGCAAGTAAGACTGCTGTGCCGATAATTCCTGTAAAGGCAACCCAGTTGATCGGGGAATATGTAGGAGATGGCGCACGGCAGATACATCAACTTTTTGACCATGCAGAGGAGATGGCACCTTGTATTATATTCATCGATGAATTGGATGCCATTGCCCTTGATAGAAAATATCAGGAACTACGAGGCGATGTTGCGGAGATCGTCAATGCCCTTCTTACTGAAATGGACGGCATTTCCGAGCGTCTGGGCGTGTGCACAATTGGTGCAACGAACAGACCCGATACTCTTGATCCTGCCGTGCGCAGCAGGTTTGAAGAAGAGATCGAATTTTTACTGCCTGACGAAGATGAGCGCCGCAAGATACTCGAATCGAACATTGAGACAATTCCGATATCCGTGGAGGATATTGATTTGTCAAGACTTGTAAAATTAACAGCGGGTTTATCGGGCAGGGATATTGTTGAAAAAGTACTAAAAACTGCACTTCATCAGGCAATCATCGATGACAAGGATAAAATAATAGGGCAACATTTCGAGGATGTTGCTTCAAAGATACAGAAAAACAACAGTCCAGATGTTGTAAACCGAATGTATATATAATTCTAACATATTTTAATGCAAAAAAAGGTGTAATCAAATGAGCGAAATAAATGAATCCGACAGATTCGAATGTGTAGTGATCAATGTTATTAAAAATTTAAATTGGATTGGAGCTACCGTAGAGGATGTACATTCAGGTGGTCGCGTATATTTCGGAAAAATAAAATCCGATCAAAACGATATCAATATAGGCGATACACTCTTCATGGGTGCAAAACCAATACCATATGACCTTGAAGAAAAAGAAATGGAAGTCAGCCTCTATAATGATGATAATGAAAAGATTGATTGGACGCTGATCTGATAGATCGCGTCTGGCTTTTTTTTTAAGAATAAAGCAGAATACTCCTTCCTCACCGTATAGCGGTAGGGAAGGTCGTTCACAGATGGTATTTGATTAGTAAATGCACCGTTGTGTTGTGGTTTAGGTGTACCTAAACGAATTATAGAATTTTATAGTTCAAGTTAAATCGACTTTAGGGGAGATTTTTCTCGCATTAATCCCTGAACGGAACCTCTATTTCCATCAGGTCTTCTGCAACGGTGACATTTTCAAATATCTTTTTTGCGTCTTGCAGTATGGGTGTAGGGTCATCTGTATACCTTGAACTGATGTGTGTCAATACAAGGTGATGCACTCCTGCTTCCTTTGCAAGTGTGGCAGCCTCGCCTGCAGTCGAATGCATAGATTCAACCGCCCTGTCGTATTTCTCATCAATAAGTGTACTGTCATGGATCAGAAGATCTGCATCCTGACTGGCTTTTAGCACAGCTGCGCATGGCCTAGTGTCTCCGCTATAGACAACAGTCCTGCCCTTTCTCGAAGCAGATACAATATCTTCGGAATGGATAATCTTGCCATTAAATTCAACCGATTCTCCACGATGGAGTTTCGAGAACATTGGTCCAGGCTGCAAACCAAGTTCAATTGCCTTTTCGCGGTTGAACCTGCCCCTGCGTTCATCCTCAACAATTGCATAACCAATACTTGGGACGCTGTGCTCGGTCTTTAGAACATGTATGGAATATCCATCTCGTTTAATGATATTTCCGGGTTCCAACTGTACGGTTTTGATCTCATACTTAAGTTTGTAATATCCAAGTGCAACCAACAATTTCGTAAATTCTTCAACCCAGTGAGGGCCATAAATGGTCAGAGGCTCTGTGCGTCCATGAAACGACAGGGTCTGGACAAGTCCCGGTATTCCAAGTATGTGGTCAGCATGGAAATGTGTGATAAAAATAGATGTTAATGCCATCATACCGGTCTTTGCTCTCATCATCTGCTGCTGTGTACCTTCACCACAGTCAAACAGCATGAGTTCGCCTTCCCTGTTGACCATTATCCCGGATGGATTACGGTTAGGAGTTGGCAATGAGCCGCCGGTTCCAAGAAATGTCACACGAAACATGGATTCATCTATGGGTTACAATTACTTATTAGTTACTGCGAGGGTAAAAATAAGGATGAAGGTAAACTATATATCCGGCAACGGTAAGCGTAGCCAGCGTTTATCACTCGAAACCTTCATATACAATCCTATTAGTAAAGGAAAGTCCATAAATAGGATATATATTATCATAAGATTGTTCCACAATCTGATCTACAAATATTTGATCATATTCAACATTAAATCAATTAAATTTACAATTAAAACATAGAGGAAATATCAATGAGATGGCAAGGCAGATCAAAAAGATCATATACAGGCGGTAAGTTAAGGGCCTCACGCAGTCGAAGGAAATTCGAGATTGGCAGGGAATCTGCTGATACACACGTCAATGAGACAAAAAGGAAGATCATCTCAACAAAAGGCGGAAACAGAAAAGTCAGGCTCCTTCAGAGTAATATCGCAAACGTGACCAATCCGGCTGATAGTAAAACAGTTTCAAGTGCAATTATGAACGTTATCGACAACGCTGCTAACGAACACCACATCAGGCGAAATATCATTACAAAAGGTGCGATCATCCAGACTGCACTTGGAAATGCAAGAGTTACAAGCCGCCCGGGTCAGGATGGCGTTGTTAACGCAGTATTGGTTGTGTAAATACTCAATTATTTTATTTTAGAATATAATTTATAGAATTATATAGTTCGGGTTAATTCGACCTAAGGGAGAATTTTCTCGTTTCTTATATCTTTATTTTTTGAGTATTTTGGGGTTAAACCGTATCAACAAAGGTGAAAATATGGACAAACAAACACGACACATATTTGAGATCCTTGAAAACGATGCAAGAACTACCCCCGAAGAGATCGCAAATCTCACCGGCATGACTGTTGACGATGTAACAAAAAACATCGAACAATTTGAGAAAAACGGAATTATCCGCAAGTACAAGACCATTATTGACTGGGAATTGGCTGGCGATGAATATGTCCATGCGATCATCGATCTCAAGGTCACACTTGAGCGCAAACTTGGTTATCAGGCGATTGCAGAGCGGCTGTACAAGTTTCCAGAAGTGCGCTCAGTCAGACTTCTGTCAGGTGGACATGACATATCCCTGACTGTTCGCGGCAAGTCTATGAAAGAAGTTGCATTTTTTGTAGCAGAGAAGATCGCAACACTCGATCAGGTTCAGGGCACAATTACACATTTTGTTTTGAAGACATACAAGGAAGATGGTGTGATACTACATGAGCCGGAACATATCAAACGTCTTCAGATATCGCCTTAAGCATCAATATTTAGGTAATATAAACATTAAAGTTAAAATTTGAACTTAAATTTAAATTTAAATTTAAACTTAAACTTAAACTTAAACTTAAACTTAAATATCATACATGGAGGAGACCCTCATTAGAGAACGATGTGACCCTTCTGCTTTTGTTGCAGACCATTTAAAAACCGTGCCACCATCGGGCATTCGGCGCTTTTTTGACCTTGTCTCTGAGATGGACGATGTCATTTCACTTGGTGTTGGAGAACCTGATTTCGTTACTCCCTGGCACATCCGTGAAGCGTGTATTCACTCAATTGAGCATGGGGAAACTGCATATACCTCCAATTACGGACTTTTGGAACTGAGGGAAGAGATATCAAAACTCTACTCACAAAAATACCGTGTTGATTATAATCCGGAATCAGAAGCATTGGTCACTACCGGTGTGAGCGAGGCGCTGGACATTGCCATTCGTGCAATTATCAATCCGGGTGATGAAGTCATTGTGGTGCAGCCATCGTATGTTTCTTATGTTCCTTCAGTGATCTTTGCAGGTGGGGTTCCAGTATCGGTTTCCACAAAAATGTCAAATAATTTCAAGGTAAGTGCCGAGGAACTGGAATATGCAATAACCGAAAAGACAAAGGCTGTTATAATTAATTATCCGAACAATCCAACCGGCGCTGTGATGGATAAGAAATCCCTTGAATCGATTGCGGATGTTATTGTCGAGCACGATCTCATGATTATATCAGATGAAGTGTATGACTGCCTTACCTATGATGGAACACACACATGTTTTTCGTCTCTTGAAGGCATGCGCAATCGCACGATTTTATTAAACGGCTTTTCAAAAGCTTATGCAATGACAGGTTTCAGGATGGGATACGCACTGGCAGCACCCGAGATCATTAATTCGATGATGCTGATACACCAGTATTCTATGCTATGCGCACCCGTAACCGCCCAGATCGGAGCGATCGAAGCACTCAAAAACGGGGAGGATGAAATGCAAAAGATGGTGCGCGAATATGACCGGAGACGGCATCTTATTGTTGGGGGGTTGAACAGACTCGGACTTGAATGCTTTGAACCAAAAGGCGCATTTTATGCGTTTCCGTCAATCGCAAGCACAGGTTTGACATCAGGCGATTTCGCAGAAGGGCTCTTGAACGAGCAGAAAGTGGCAACTGTCCCGGGTGATGTGTTCGGTGAAGCTGGAGTAGGGTTCTTGCGTTGTTCGTATGCGGCATCAAGGGAAGATATCCATACGGCACTGGATAGAACCAGCGAGTTCATTGACGGGCTTAAAGTTTAATTTTGTGCTTTAAGTGTTTGGGTGAGATATGACACGACCAACTATTCAAGCCTTCCAAATGAGAATATATGCTTTCTTATCGAGACCGGCCCTGGGACTATATTATTTTTGGAATCGATATGCAGTAGCATTTTTTGGAGCATATGCCTCAAAAACT
>DQIO01000212.1 GCA_020793555.1 Methanosarcinaceae archaeon
AAAATAGCAAGAATACTCCACTCACACCGGTTGTTCTGACGTTAATCTCTAAATATGACATAGATATGCAGAATGACGGATACACTGGTCAAGAGATTAATGAATGTGATGAATTACGGCAAGTGTGGAGACCTATCAGTCAAATGAAAATGTAGTAAATTATGCCATATGATCTATGCCCATTATAATCTGACATTTGGAAGTTTACACGACACTGCTGATTAAAAAGTCTCAAAACGACATCCAAAATCGTTATATGCCAGAGTGAATAGTTACAGTTGATGAAAATTGATCTAAAAGAAACCACACATCTTGTTGCATCACTTGTGGTACTTACGGTAGCATTCGCATACCCTTCAACAGAACCAACCATGCTGGCTGTAATTGCAATTAGTGTTGGCAGTGGTTTCATATTTCATGAACTCGGGCATAAGTTCACAGCCCAGCATTTTGGATATACTGCAGTATATGAAGCAAGCCCGATGGGACTCTTGCTTGCTATTTTTCTCAAAATAACAACAGGAGTCGTATTCGCAGCACCAGGCGCGGTTATGATACAAAAACGCCAATCGTATTATTCAAATGATGACAAATACTACGATGTTCTCACACAATCACAGGAAACATGGAAGATCGCACTGGCAGGCCCATTGATCAATGTGGCGCTTGCTGTTGTGTTCATGGGAATCATGTTTTTATCAGACTCTGCGCTCATGCAAACCATGGGTCTTTATGGTGCATACGTAAATGTTTTTCTTGCAGGGTTCAACATGATACCATTTGGACCGCTTGACGGCGCCAAGGTCTTTAAGCACAATCCTGCCATGTGGGGATTTGTCGGATTGCCGCTTGTGCTGATGTTCCTTATTATCTCAGGAATCCTTTGATACTGCCTCAGGCGCGCCATGAACTTTCATATTGTCCAGTTTATCATCAGCGTCTTCTGTATCATCCTGCATATCGATGATATAACCCCTATTTGTAGCAGATGTCAGGACTGATGCGGATTTTAAATAAAATGCTGTCAGCAACACAATAAAAACAAATACCACTGCACCAATCCCAAAAGCGATTATTGCATTCATGGGTTAGTTGTGATTATAAATAAAAATAAAAATGAAAATGAAAAAAGAAGTGTCCTGTTGGACACTTTACTGTGGTTTCTCGTACAATTTGGTCTTTCTTACAATATTGCCTTTCTTTGAGTGAGCCTGCCTGAAGACCGTATCATTGGATTTCTCGATCTCTCTTGCATCGATTGCGAGTTGTGCTGCTGCGCGCATCATCTCATGACCTGTTGCAGTTGTAAGAGTGACCTGCTCGATGTCTTTCATCATGAAGCATGCAGGGAAGTTGATCTGTGCAACCTTGTCAGCCATGTGCAATGCAGCAAGTGCTTTTGCTTTTGCGTATGGGTTTGCAAATCCTGCACTCTCGATACATTTCTCCGGTTTTGCGAGAATGTGTGGAAGCTCAAGGTCCTTGCCGGATTTACCAGCATCCGCCTGTGCAGCAACATCGTCAAATGCTTCCTGAATCATTCTTACAACACCACATGTTGAAAGCACTTTCATTGCATCAGAATTGAATGAAGCCATCTCCACAGGGTCAAGGAACTCAGTCTTTGCACCAATTAATGGATCAACGGTCAGGATGATGTAACCAAAGCCTGCATCTTCGAGTGCCTTGCGGTCATCCTTCTTTGTCGGTCCGTCCGAGATTATAATGCATGGCACGTCCTTATACAACTCTCGTGCAGCAGTTGGCCCCGGTGCACTTGAATTTGGACTGATCATGACGTAAAAGTCAGCATTCATCTTCTTAAGATATTCAGTCACTTCAGCTTCACCCTTGCCCATCTTTGGACCGGTTCCTAAAGAAATAATCTCAATGCCTTCTCTTGCTGCAATCTCATCCTGGATCAAGTCAATGACCTGACTCATCCCTAAATTTCCCAATTTAATAAATCCTATTTTAGCCATTTTGAATCACATCATTAAGATAAACAGAGTTGCTTATATCATTTTTGGAATTGTTCCGCCATAAATAAATTATGAAATGTTGATTTTTTAGAGAAAAACAAGCATCCTATCCGAAAGGGTTAAAAGTAATGTAATTTATTTCACATAAATCCTAATACGGTAAATACTATTTCTTATTAGGAGTACCAAAAATCAGGTTTGATAACGTGAGCTGTACCATTAACTATTCTAAATCAAAATTTGCAAAGATTATTGTTTTCGACATGGATAGCACACTTATCGATGCTGAGACCATTGATGAACTTGCAGGAGCTGCCGATGTTGCAAAAAAGGTTGCTGACATCACAGACCGTGCCATGAATGGTAAATTAGACTATGGTCAGGCACTTTTAGAAAGAGTGAATCTTCTTAAAGGTCTGTCTCTTAAAGAGGCACAAGACGCCGTAGATAAAATACCGCTAATGCCAGGTGCAAAAGAACTGGTCAAATATGTAAAAGATGCAGGATACAAGACTGCAATGGTCTCTGGCGGATTTACATTATCTGCCGACCGTATTGGTAAACTCCTTGATATGGATTATGTGTTTTCAAATGAACTTGTAGTCAATGACAGACATTTAACAGGTGAAGTTACAGGTCCCCTTACAAGACAAAACTCGAAAGGAAATGTCTTTGAGGAGATTGCCCGACAAAATGGGGTGAAACCTGATGAGTGCGTTGTTATCGGCGATGGTGCTAATGATATATGTATTTTCGAAAAAGCGGGATACTCAATTGCATTCAATTCAAAAGAGATCCTGCGCGAATATGCAGATGTTGTTGTCACACAAAAAGACCTTAAGGCGGTGATTCCGGTAATCCAGGCACTGGATTAAGGAACAATCGCCGAAGTATTGTGCACTAGAAATGCATGAAATACCAGCTTTTTTGCTGGAGCAGGAGGACAAATAGATAATGTTGAAAGAACTAAACAATAAAAAGACAATACTGAGAGAACAGTCCGAAGAGAGTAAGAACAAACGTAATGACCTTAATGCACAGGCAAGTGTCCTTGCATCAAAACGTAATGAACTTAACAAGCGTACAAAGGATCACATAAACGAAGCGCAGGACTATAAGAAACTCAGAGACGAAAATAACGAGATGGTCAAAGAGCAAAAGGCGCAGCGCGATGAGATCAATGCAAAAGCTAATGCCATATTCTCAAAAGCAGAAGCAATCAGAAAAGATCATAATCTTGACGGACCTTCCATACACGATATACGCAAAGATATTGACCGTTTGGAATTTTCACAGCAAACTGAAGTGATGACCACAAGCAAGGAACGGGAATTGGTCAGTAAGATTACTGAACTCCAGAAACTGTACAAATCCAAAAAGGTACAGATCGACGGTAATACCGAACTTAAAACACTTCTTGAAGAAGCACAGGCAATTCGAGATGAAGCTTCTACATTCCACACTGCACTTTCTGATTATGCACAAAAAGCCCAGGAATCTCACGACAAGATGATAGCTACCTTCAAGGAAGCTGACACAGTACGTGCAGAATCCGATAAGGCTCACAAGGATTTTGTAAAAGTGCAGGAAGAGGCTGATGAACATCACAAGAAGTTCATTGCTGCACAAAAAGAGATGCGTGACATCGATAAAGAGATCCGTAAACTAAGGAAAACAGATACCGTTACTCGAAGAGACAGTGTACGGGCAGATGCCAAAAAGGATGCTGAAGATATATTCGATAAATTCAAATCCGGTGAAAAACTGACAATGGAAAACCTTATGACACTCCAAAAATCAGGGCTTCTCTAATCAATTTTTGGATATCGTAAAAATCAAGTCAAGCGATTCGGTAAATCGGGTGGTTTAACGACCACCCACTAATTAATTTTATTTCATAGACTGGTTTTACTGCATTAATTATTTTTTAACGTCGATATGCAATGTCCTAAACTCTGTATCCCTCATCAAACATGAGTCTGCATTATAAGTAGGATTCTTACGAATCTTTTTCCATACACTTTTAAGTGTATCTTTGTGAATATTCCCGAAAGGAATTGGAATACAGGCACATGGTAAAATATCACCCTGTGGGGTCACATGTAGCCACTTTCGTCCTGCAAAACAACCGGTGGTCTTCATTACATGCGGAATTGAAAAAACACGCGGTCCATCCATTACATCTGTGCGTGCTACAAAATCATCAAGTTTGCGATGGTCATCGGGTGAGAGGATATCATTCTCGTGATCAATCCACCTGCCTGTTGGAACGATCTCATAAAAGGAAAGTTCATGTACTTCCATTTCACATGCCAACTTGTAAAAATCATCGAGCTCATCAATGTTATGCGGAGATATTACCACATATATGTTAACGAGCAGACCTGCATTCATCAAATTCTTAACCGCACAGATGGCATCCTTATACACACCCACTCGCCCCCGCATATAATCATGCCCTTCCTCGTTGGCACTATCAAAACTCACACTCACCATGTAGAGTCCCGCTTCTTTTAAACTACGGGCACGCTCTGGTGTGAGTCCAACCCCTGATGTGAACATCGCCGATACCGCTCGATTTGTATCCACATGTCGTATCAGGTCTTCCAAACCTTCATAGACAAGCGGCTCTCCACCATCGAATATGATCAGGGTTGTGCCCATGTCAAGTGACTGGTCGATCACATCCTTTATCATTTCAGGAGAAAGCCTGTCCTTATTCTTGGTATCCGGCAATGCACAGTGGATACAATTGTTTGGACACTCTTCAGTGATAGATATCGTCACCTGTTCCGGTACCATGTTGCCACGAAGGGCTTTGATCTGGTTTGCTACTGAACGACTAAATGCTGTGCTTGGGATCGGTGGCATCCATGTTGAGAATATCAATCTGCCGTCTTCTACTTTTGCCGGTTTCTTTCCATCAAATATATCGAGCATCCCAGACACCATTGGTTTCATAAGGGATGAGGCAATGCCTGATGTCTTGATTCGGACACGACCGTCTTCTACTATTGCATATACCTTAAAAAAAAGGGTTTTGTAAAGATGATACTTCATTTTAACACTTACCACCATAACTATAACTGAAATATGAATTAACTGAACTATTAATTGGATTACCTGTTCCGAAGCAGTGCTCGATAAGATAACAATGATGCAGGATTTTTCTTTAACATAAACAGTCCTACCTGAATTGCCTGATTGAACGAACTACCATGTAAAAATGACAGGTCCTGATTCTTAAATGTCTTCATCATGTTGTCGATCTCATGGTTATCCATCTTCCTGAGTGCTTCAAGTGCGATATGACCAAGATAATATTCTGTTCTGAATTCACTGTTCCACTGTTTTTTGTACTGCGAAAGTACTTTTGCAGACACATCTCCTTTTGCAACCGCATCAGCTGCTATGTCTCCGCATATCTGTCCAGCACGCATACCATATCCAATACCTGATTGTCCTGCTGCGCCGCCTGTGACCATAATACCATCTGAGACTATCTGTTTTGGAATTGTTGCTATTGGGTCTCCTCCAACATGCTTTTTTAGTATCTTGATATCATCAAGCCCTTTCATACGCTTAAACTTTTCAAGCCAGTTATCAAAGAACGATGATACATCAGTGCCATTTCTCCTGACATATACGCCAAGCGTTGCATTATCTCCTCCGCCCGGGGAATATGTTGATTTCCACCCCGGAGCAATGCTGCCAAGATAATACTCGAACATGTCCGCACTCCCAACACCATCCGCTTCGATCTCGGCTTCCACTGCCCATGCTATGTCATTGGGATACCGGACAGTTTTCAAACCAAGTAATCCCGCAGTCTTTGAATTTATCCCGTCAGAGACTATTACGATCTTTGATCTTATCATTCCATCCGATGTGCTTACAGAAAACGTGTCGCCGGTTTTGAGCACATTATACGATTCAACACCTGTGCGGATGTCTACGCCTGCTTTTTTGATCTTTTTTGCATAGTGTTCGTCAAATTTTGTGCGGTCAAGGAAATATCCAGGAGTCTCAAGCACGATCTCATCGCCGCCTGGTGCTACGATATGCATACCTTTGAGATTGTGTATCACATATTTTTGATCAACCTTTTCACCTGCTTTGTCAAACATTCCCTTAAAGAATGTATTGGCAGGGTGTGGTGGGTGACCTAACTCTTTTTTGCTATCGATTAAAATAACATTTGCACCTTTCTGAGACGCATTTCTCGCAGCCATAATACCCGCAGGAGAGGCACCTATCACAATAATATCTGTATCCATCAATATATCCCCCTGTTACCATAAAATTGAAACATAACTTGTAAAGATTGTAGACAGTAATACGTCAACAATAAGTGAAACAAATAACACACTACGATATCTGGAACCCTGCAAAAAAAGCCTGCCTCCACGCTCAGGCAATGGGTTTTTGATAAAATCAAATGATTGTGTGAGCATCCATGTGCCTGCGAATATTGCACCTGTAAAGAAGATTGGACCAAGATGTGCCGTCCACCCAATGACAATTGATGCTACGAATCCTGCAACCCAGCAAAGTGTTACAAATTTTGAAGTTATCGGAACGCCGAATGTGACCGGAAATGTTGGTGCACCTTTAGCACGATCGCCTTCCACATCTCTTGCAACACCTGACAATGTGAATCCCCAGTCTGTGACACACATCATCATGCCTAAGAAAATTGCAGGAATTGGCAATATTAAAGAATCTGCACTTTCTTTTAAGATTCCAGCCGGGTCAAAGGCTAACCATATTCCAATTGGGACAAGACCATACGCAATTCCCACAGGTACGAAACTCAAGAACGTCATTCTCTTTGCCACTAGTGAATATATGCTGATAGTAGTGACTGCGATCAATAATATCACAAAGGATTCAGGATTGAGATAAAAAGATGTTACTGAAGCAATAATCGCTAGAAAAAGTGAATAAAAAAGTGCTTGTTTTTTTGATATATTTGAGGAGGGAAGCGGACGATTTGGTAGGTTTATCTCGTCGATGTCGATGTCGCAACAGTCATTGAACACATAAGAACTTGTGATCGCTGCATAGCCACCTATCACTGCAATAATGAATGGGATCAGCGGTGGAAATACACCTGCCAAAAGATATGACGCTAACAACGCACTTGCTGCCGGAAGTGCCAGATCCATATCTGCGATTTCGGGTCGCAACATTTCAATATATGGGTTTTGCGGCTTTGATTCTGTTGTTGATACCAAATATATCACCTTATATGTCTACTTCCTAATTTCCATATTATATATTAGCATTGTTATACTGAACAGGCGCAAAACACATTTCAAGCAATTATAAATGTCTACACACCAGAATTAATTTTGTTCTAGTGTATCGATTCCAAAGTAACCTAACAACACTTATTAACCATGCTGCTCATTAATCATTATGG
>DQIO01000211.1 GCA_020793555.1 Methanosarcinaceae archaeon
CTACACTGCCAATTAAATAAAAGGATTGGTCACTGGATTTTGTTCGATCTAATTACTGTTAATGGGATTAACAGAAATGATTTTTCTGAAACGGAAGCCTTGCCCACACAAAACAGCGAAGAGGCAGTTTCAATCATCTATCCTGCCGCGTCGCCTGTCAATGTCATCCATCATATCCAGCATCTTGCGTATGGCTGTCCGTATAGCATCAGATTTGTTGACGAATTTTTTGTCATCACCCACATGACTGTTCAGGTCATCCAGAAGTTCCTGGGGTATTTCAACGCTTACTTTTGGCATTCATCTCACCGAATTATGTAAACATTATCATAAAAAGAATAAAGAAGCGGGCCAGAAGGGATTTGAACCCTTGGCCGATGGATTAAGAGTCCACCGCTCTGCCTGACTAAGCCACTGGCCCGCAATGTAATCTTCAATTATCGATCTTGAACGATAAAGAAGGGATGAACGACTCTTTAACGTATTGTCATAATATATACGTTTCGGGTGGGAGTAGCTCACCTCACTCATGATTAACCACACACTTCGAAAGTCCCATAACCTCCACCATATCACTGTTATCGGGACTATGCACGATCATCTGCCCTTTCTTCAAATAAGGTATCCGCTTCTCATACTCCTTCTGAACTTTCAGGGCACTGATTGCCGCGTCATTTGTCAGGTTCAGGATCACCCGGGTATTGACCTGTTTGAACACCGTATCATCAATATCCTGCGGGTCCTGTGTTATCAAAAACAACCCAAGCCCCTCTTTCCTGCCTTGTCGTGCAGCATCCGCAAACTTTGAAACGATCTTCTTTGAATGTTCCCCCGATGCCTTTGAAAGATATCGATGTGCCTCATCCAGTGCAAGTATGATCGGAGTATCCTTTACAGCCACATCACCCGATGTACTCAGTTTATTATCCACCACCAATGTCATCAACGTAAGCACTATCAGATCGCGTATCCGTGATGAACTAATAAATTCAGTCGGGAACACACTCACCTGTCCCGGGCTGAACACTTTCCCGAGTATCTCCGTGATTGGAGTTGCAGGCTGGTCGAACACTTTCCGCAGGGCAGGATTCCTCACCCTCCTGACAATTCCGTCATACGAAGCCTCATGTATCTTATTACTGTCAACATAGGTCATCCGTGTGCCTTCATCATCAATGTGGTCAACAAATCCTCCATAGGTATGACTGCCGCCACGTTTGAAATAATCCTCAACCAAAAGTTCAAGTCCAGCATATTGCAGTTCAGTCATACCCACAGGCGTAATAAGCCACAGGTTATTCCTCACAAGTTCAAAAGGAATGGTAAATTCCACCTGCTCAGCCCGTGATTTTCCATTATACGAATGCCCATCAACTTTTGCCACAAACGTCTTGGTATTTTCACAGCGCCCAAAGTCCACATTTTCAGACTTGAAATTATACTCATCCCCTGTCGTAATTTCAGGATTGTCCTCGAACATCTGGGAATATTCATCCTGCGGATCCATGATAACAAGACACGGATTCCTGCTCTTGCTCTTATCACTCCGCAACTGGTACCTGTTATTCTCGTTCATAAACTGGCGGAGTATGTTCTTTGTCAAAAACGTTTTTCCAGTACCCGTACTTCCGCAAACCAGCATGTGCCGGAACACAAGAGGGTCGCCCATAGAATAATCATTCCTCATATAATACGGCACAGTGGGCGGTACTGCATTTGTCCTTACAACCTCACCACCAACACTTAAGTGTCCCAAAAAGATGCCCTCTTTCGGGATATTGAGCCCTGTCTGTATCTTGCTTTTGTCTGTCACAGGCAGGATCGGAGTGTTCGGGCGTGGAATCCTGTCAGTCATCCTTCGTACAAGTTGGGGTTTGCTGTCACTATCGCCACCAGCATCACTTCCTTGTTCATAAAGAATGCATATAGGGTCAAGAAGCGCCAGAAACTTGTAATCCACCTCTGCCGTTGTATTGGATTTCAGCATCCTCCGCGAGTGTATCTCTGTCGCATCATCCACCTCGAATTCCTGCAAGTACTGTAATTTCCAGATGCGTGCGAATAGGTCCTCATCACCATACGGCACCATCACATACGTACCAAGGCGCACATCCTGACGGCGTTCCGTTGCGATATACCCTGTGATGCGTGCACCGGATTCTGTGATCTCAAGCGGCTCGATGCCTGTCGTGATAATCCCTAATGCATCTTCAGCATCATCAATTTCATCATTCATGTCAGGCACATATTCTTCAAATTCCGGCACATCCGGTGTTTTATCAGTTTCTGCGGACATGTCCGTTCCCCTTGTGCCATCAGATGCGTATGCCAGAATGTCATTCTCATTTTCGTAATTATTATCCTCAATCATCATTCTCACCCCAGCGTATATCATTATACATCGTATCAATATTCAAACCATCAAACTGCTCAATGATCTGTTCTCTTTCACTTAATCGAATCTTTGCAACAGAATCCGCCTTTGACAAAGTTGTCGGGAATCCGCTCACACAAAGGTCGTATAATATCTTTTGCGTTATTATATTCCGCATCTCATCGTTCTTTGTAATCCCGTATGGCGATTCCACCTTAAAGACAATACCTGTCATAGGCACATAGACCATGAAAAAAGTGAGGGAATAATCCTCTTTGTCAAACTTGTGGTCAACTGATCCCGCAACAAGCGGAGATGTGCTGTTTAACATCCTCTCATAGAACTGGTTCGGCTGCATGAACCAGTTGGTATAGGTAATGTACCTATTGTTTCCCCTGTTTTTCCCTTCGCCATTCCTGTCAAGAGAAAGCGCATTCTTAAAAAACTGCGCATCCAAAACCCATGGGATGTCCACTCTGCTGCCCTGTTTTTTAATGGTATCCATGATCTGCATATCTTCGGGGTTCTTCACAAACCCGACGATGGGTATCCTGTTCTCAATATGGTGGTCCATGATGTCAATGTAATTTTGAAGTATCTTCTTCGCATGAGGGTCATGTCGGATCTGTATCTCATCCGATTCAACGACCATCCAGTACATCAACTGCTTTGGATAGATCGGACCGTCCATAATAAAGAACCCTGTCTTTTCAAGTTTCTCCATGGTCCAAAGTATGTGCTCGGATTCTGAAAGGTAGATCGCAATGTTGTGCACCATGCGTTTGATTCGCTTGTTCAGAAGTCCGGGCTGGATGCGCACGATCTTACAACGCCCTTCGCCTTCATCAAACATTTCCCAATCATCTGTCGTGTTAATTGTCACCTTGCTGCTCGGGGAATAAGTGGTTGATACAATCGTCCTTTTCCTGTGAAGGTCAAGGTCTGTAGGCGTTGATGCAAGCGCACAGTGACAAAAATCCACCAAAAGCCCGTTGTCAAATACAAGCGGGTTCGTACTTCCGCTGTCGCATGAATAAGTTATCTCGAACGGATCACGGGAGAGCGCCATACGATCGACATTTACCTTTGAACGCCCCAAGTCCCCGATGGCTCTGAGTACCACTTCTCCTCCATATCTCAGTTCACGAAGCATCTCAAAAAGATCGGATGCGGTCTTTGTATCATCATCGTCCCTGCAAAGGTCGATACGGTGCGCAAGGTTTGATATCGCTTTGATGTGAACCGGTTCGAGGGTCATAGAATATAGTTGGTGTGAAATAGTCATATAGTTTTGGATATTTGCTTCATCGGACAATCATACACGAAAAAATCCGATTCCAAAACTTATTAATCAATCAGTCGCATTCATACCATGAATTAAAATGAGTGAAAAACAACAGATAGAAGCCTGTCCACCATACATCATATCCAAGAATGTACTTGACAAAGTACATTTAACCATGTCAGAAGATGTATCTCATATGACAGGTCTTTTTAAATTGTTATCCGATCCGATAAGGATCCATATATTAAAAGCACTTGAGGTACAGGACCTTTGTGTGTGTGTTTTGGTTGAGGTTACGGATTATAAACACTCTGCACTATCATACCATCTGAAACTCTTAAAAGATGCAAATCTTGTGGATTCAAGACGCGACAAGAGTTTTCAGACATATTTTTTGACCGGATTTGGACATTCGCTCATCAAATCTCTTGAAAAAGAGTTCAAAAGCCTTTGAGAAAATGTAATTACATTTTATCTGTAGGCGGTGCGGTGTTAAGTTTTACGTATTTTACACCTTTTAGGGACATTATCCGCTCAGTAATGGCTTTGACATCCGCGCCTTCCCCGTCAAGTATGATAACTTCAAGACAATTGTCATGGTCAAGATGTAAGTGTATGGATGACTTGATAATATCGATATAATCATGCTGCGCGTCTGCAAGCGCATTTGACAATCCTCGTTTTGTATGGTCATAGATCAAAGATATCGTACCAACCCGATGTCCCTTTACATCGCTCATCCATTCATAATGCGTTATGTAACTCCTTATTGCATCCCTGATCCCTTCTGACCTTGATGAGTAGCCACGCTTTTCTATGATTGTATCAAATTTTGTCAAAAGATTTTCTGGCAACGATACACCAATACGCATAAGTTCGTGTTCCATTAAATCACCTGAATTAAGTAATGAAGTGATGGGTTATAAGATTTTGTAAATTACCTATAATATCTGAGACTTTTTATTTTTTTCTGGTGGTTCGGAAAACCACAGAGGACACAGAGAAAAAACAACGAATCTCTGTGTCCTCCATGGTTTATTTTCTTTGCCATGATTAATTTCAGCCAGAATAAATTAAAAAGTCTCTGCTATCTGTGTGATACATTTATTAAGACTTATTATAATTAGTAAATTGTAATCCCCATCTAACTTGAGGAATATTCACATGAAAATGGAACAATTGTACTCTGGAAAAGCAAAGACAATCTACAAGACCGACGATCCAACAAAGTTGATCTCAGAATTTCGAGACAGCCTGACAGCCTTTGATGGCAAGAAGAAAAGTGAGGTTGACAAAAAAGGGTACTACAATGCCCAGATATCAAGAAAAATATATGAAATGCTGGAAGCAAAAGGTATTAAAACCCACCTGATCGAAATGGTATCGGATACGGACATGCTTGTTGATGCAGTTGAGATCGTAAAACTTGAGGTCATTGTACGAAATATTGCTGCGGGTTCGATAACAAAAAAGTATCCGGTGAAAGAGGGAACAATATTTGAAAATCCCATCATTGCATTTGATTACAAAAGTGATGAGTACGGCGACCCAATGCTAAATAACGACATCGCAGTAGCACTTGGTATTTCGACCTATGAGGAGATGGAATATATCCGCAATATTGCACTCAAGATTAACAAGATACTTGTTGATTATCTGGATGAGAGGGGTATCCTGCTGCCGGACTTTAAGCTTGAATTTGGTCGCAAGGATGGGGAAATCTTACTTGCCGATGAGATTTCATGTGACACCTGCCGGTTCTGGGACAAGGAAACAGGAGAGTCTCTTGATAAAGATATATTCAGATTTGACAAAGGCAACCTTTCAAAAGCATATGAAGAAGTTGCAAAGCGCATTGTGCCTGAGATATTTAAGTAACTTATACATCATTTAAGTGGAATGAAAAATGGATAAATATGACGTAATTGTCGTGGGTGCAGGGATTAGCGGACTATTGGCTGCACTCACATTGTCAAAACACGGTAAAAAGGTGCTCGTTCTTGAAAAATCAGAGCATGTTGGAGGTAACTGCAATAGTTATACAATTGACGGTTTCCAGGTGGATACCGGTGCTCATGCCATAACACATCTTGCAGTTGGACCATTGAAGATGTTGATGGATAACTATTTTGATTACATGCCGGTGTTTGAGGATTACGGGAATTATCACATTCGGACAGAAACCGGTTTCCAGAAGGTTCCATCGAATTTGAGGGATTTTGTCACATTTGACATGCTTCCAAAAAAAGATAGGCTGGTACTGTCTCAGGCTATAACCAAAGCTCTCACGCTATCCACTTTTGGAGTTGATCTGTCCAAACAGTCTGCGTATGATTCACTACCAAAAAACCTGTCAAAAGACACGTATGACTTTGTAAATGCAATTTCACATTTCCTGTCTGGAAAATCAATGAAGGAAACATCTGTTCACAGGATGTTAACAGGCAGTAGTTTTGTACGTGATAGTATCACACAGGAACAATTTGAAAGTATTGTGGGCTCGAAAGATACACCGCAACATACTGAATCTATTCTACAGTCTATATTACGTTACAATCTTCACACATCTTTGAGATCAAAATTGATGGGAGTATTAGAAAATCCGATCAAAAGTACTGTCCCACATCCATTTGTATCGATAGGCAGGTTTGCAGTAAGTAATCAAACTGCCAAAGCTCAAGGTTATCCGCGTAAAGGGCTCAAGGCTGTATTGAACTCTGTTCTCTATTCTCTTCCGGACACGGTTGAGATACATACAAACAGCGAAGTCAAACGCATTCTCACAAATGAGGGAAAAGTAACAGGTGTGGAAACTGATCAGGCTTACTATGCTGATATTGTGGTTTACACAGGTTTTGCAAAGAACCTGCCTGATGTTGTTGAAGACCTGCCAAGATCCTATGTTGACGAACTTGGAGGAATTGTCCAGACCAAGAGTTTGACTGTCTGGTTAGGTCTTGAAAAAAGAATAGATGAGTTCAACTATGTCGGTTCTGAGATATGGTTTAAGGATACTCCATACTGGGCAATGCCGATAAGCAATTACGATTCATCTCTTGCACCAAAAGAAAAACAACTTGCAGGATTTGTGTTTGTGTTGGATGAGAATCGATCAGAAGGATCAGAAATAAAGAAGGCGTATGATACGATTTACCATGCCTTGCCATCGATTGAAAGACATGTTGAAATGCAGCATGAGCAGATAACAATTCCTGAAAAAGCAGCTGTCACCATTAGCGGAAAATTCGCAGATATACGGACTCCTATCAAAAACATGTACCTTGCAGGTACAGACACAGATAATCGCAGTATGGGAATAACCCGCGCTGCGTATTCTATTATTGAGATGCTCGGTGCGGTAAACGAAGACGGAAACCTGCACTAAGGCAGGTTCTGATCTGATATTTGGTATGTGTTTCGCTATCAAGATCCACAATATACAAAAATCGACATAAAATAATAATTCTCAGTGTATTCCACTTGTTTTCGTTTTTGAATTGTATATAATTTATAGAATTATATAGTTCGAGTTAATTCGACCGAAGGGAAATTTTTCTTAACTTCTAGTGTCACGTCAATTATCAAGTGTCTGATTATGAAGATAAGCCATATGGCGCAATTTCAATTTTCTAAACTCCAAGATGACCGATCGGTTTCTACACAGTGCCGTC
>DQIO01000210.1 GCA_020793555.1 Methanosarcinaceae archaeon
TTTATTGTTGCGATTCGCTTGCATTCACAAAATACGGAGTTCATACGTCCTGAGCAATCCGTGTAAATACAGATGCGCCAACAGCGAACGACATTTCGGTGTATATACAGGGTAGTGATGCAGCACCAACAATTCAAGACCATTTACATCAAATCAGTTACCGCCATGTTACAACCACAACATAACAGTGCACCGATTAAAAAATACATAGAAAGGTAAGAATGGCGGGGGGAAATCCCCCGCTATAGACGTTTTAGTCATAAGTTTCGCCATTCGGTATTCGCATAGCCAGAAGCTTCTTTTCATGTGGTTTGAGTTTATGGTACATAATATCCATAGCTGCCATAGAATGATAACTTCGATCTATCACGTTATGCTTGCTGTGGTAATCGTCTACTGCCCAATTAAAGGCATCCCACACTTTCCAATCTTCTTGGTATATTTTGTCTACCGCTGCGGTAACCGCAGGTTCCATATCATGCATTAATTCATCTCTCGCATAGGTTTCTGACATAAAGTTAAGTCACCTCCGTGCGTAACACAAATGTAAATTAATTTAATATATAGTGTTACTAATGTAAATAATAGTAATATCGATACTATATAATAAAGCTTTCCTTTGTTAAGGGCTTGGGACAAAATTCGCTTATTCCCCCTACACAACCAATGAGGAATACGTCTATCGTAAACGTGGGATTCCAGATGATATTCCATATCGTAAACCCATACAGAGGACATTCATAATTCAAAACAAGGATGAGAAGCGAATTATAGATTTATTAGATATATTTTATGTAGGGTGTTATGTACGCGTGGTTCAGATGAATCAAAAAGCGGTCGTTCGTCTTCGTTGCCATCGCTGAAGCGGTCGGGAAGCAGGAAATATAGTATCTGGTCCCGCCATGTAGAAGGACTTGGATATACTTTTGCGCGTGGTTTTAGATTTGCATCAGATACTCTTGTTGGAGCGTATTGCTCGATTGTGTTAGACATGATTAACCCCAATATATGCGGGGGTCTAAATTATATAAGATATGACGAAATTATCGTGGTCAAAGGCACCAAGTACTTTATCACGATTGATCCAATCATTTGCTTTGATGATGGTGAAGTTCTCGGTGAGATTGTAGCTTACGTCAGGAATCTGTGCATAAAGCCGGGATATTACGATTTTTAAAACAAAGCCATTAAGATATACCGTCACGGACTGCCAGGCTGAAAACCCGAAGCATCAAAGAAATTGATAAGAAAAAATATTTAGTATATTAAATTTAGTTTGTTTGTAGGTGATTCATTAATGTCAAAAAATTATAGGATTATTTAAGTAATTTAATGTTATAAGTGAATAAGGTGATTTTTTTGGTATTGACATTTGACATTGAAACAAAAAATTTAGCTGATGAAGTTGGTGGCTGGAAAAATAAACACAAAATGGGTGTAGCCTGTTTAGTTGTTCTAGATTCTAGAGATTCTGTATATCATGTATTTTCTCCAGATGATGTTCCTGGTACTAAACCTCTTGATGAAGTCATAAACTTATTTGATAATGCTTTAGATGAAAATCGGGTGATAAATGGATTTAATATTTTAGATTTTGATTTTAAAGTACTCGAATATGATTTAAAAATTAAAAATATGAGTAAAAAATATAATTCAATAATAGTTGATTCAATGAAACATATTGAAAAACAATTAGGATTTCGAGTTTCACTTTCTGTTCTTGCAGAATTAAATTTCAATGATTCTAAATTAATGGATGGAAAAGACGCACCAGCACAATGGAAAAAAGGAAACTATCAAAAAGTAATCGATTATTGTAAAAAAGATGTAGACCTTGAATATCAAATATATGCTAAAGGTAAAGATGATGGAATAATTCTTTGTAAAAGTAAATTTGACCCAAAAATCAGGGAAATTGAAGTTGGTTGGTAAATTAAACTTTCAGGTGATATAATTGGGAGATACGAGATTATTTGGATAGTATTTGTGATGGTTGTGAACATGACTTTGAATGTACTTGGGAAAGTCCAGAAGACTGTCCACATTCAAATTTTGGGTGATAATCCCTAAAAAATAGCACAACTTACAATGTAAAGGTAAAAAGCTCAGAACCCACCAGAAGGCAACTGAAGCCATTTTCTCACAATAATTGGCAATATTTATCTTTTAGTACAATCTACTTATGAACGGGCTTCATGTTGGTTCGATTAAGCTAAAATAACTATCCCTTTACTGAATAGTACAGGGTCTTAATATACTTAAATAAAACGATTTCTTGCTTTAAGTCCTGAGGTGACTACCACCCCTTACCCAAATACCTTAGTGTAGGGCTTTGTGTATTAAGTCGGGGCATTATTCGACTTTATACACAAAGCCCCACAAAAGAATAACTTTATCTAACAAAAACTCAAATTAATTCTCAAGCATGATCGTCTTACACGGAACATGGAAACCTGCAGATTCAATCGCAAAACAAGGACAATTCTTCCTGTGGGGGGAAGATTCATCCAAACCTCTCAAACGCAGGGGACGCCCTCCAAAGATTGCTTCCGGTGAAACGCAAACTCATAATTTTCAAGCCGCAGACAAAGATCTTCTGCATATAGTCGAATCACTTGATCTAAAAAACGCCACCTGTGTTAGTGAGAAAGTACATCAGGGAGATGCGACATTCCTACTGCCTTCATTTTCGAAATACCCGCAACCTTCGCCTGACATGTTGCGGGAAGATGAAAACGAGAACATTGAAGAATTGATTGAGCTGGCTTATTGGAAAATAAATGGTTTGTACATCCCGCCACAAGATGCTGTGTTACTGTTCAACTCATTCACCGGAGCATGGATGGAAAAAGATGGTTACACCATTGGAACAGACTTGCGTTTTTGGAGCAAAGCCTCTAAATTTGCAATGGAACTCCTCTCAAAACAACATTTCATACCGGGTCTGGTTGCATCCGATACAAAAAAAACAGAAACATTTGCCAGATGGCAGTACGTGCTCAATGAAGAGGATGACCGGATACACATGTCAATGCTTTCACGCTCAATGCCGCCTGTTTGCACATCATTTACAGAAAATTCCCCCTCATCTGATAAAGCATTATTATCCGATTACCTGAATACAGCTATTGACACTTGTGTTCGAAGCTGGATCCCCCTCTCAGAAATAAAAACGAAATCGAAAAACGCAGGTCTTTCTGAAGCATGGTTAAAATCCCTGACAACAGGAGAGCCCATAAAAGCTCCAACTTCCAAACTCAGGAACCTGTCCGAAGGAATGCTATCATGGAGATCCCCAATCGACGAAATCGAAAAATCCGACTTCAGGACATGTTTCCGTCTTGAACCGCCCCTTGAGCACGACACGCAAATGGATGAAGACGATATGCAGATGAATGAAGACGGGTATGAAGATGAATACGTTTCTGAAAATGTATATGACATCGCAGACGATGATATGGGCGTCGAACCGGATCAGTGGACATTGCAGTATTTCCTTCAGGCATCGGACGACCCAAGTCTTCTTGCGCCTGCCGAATATGTCTGGAACGAATCCGGCAGCACTCTTCAATACCTGAACCTCAAGTTCGATTATCCACAAGAAAAACTTCTCACCGACCTTGGCAAAGCCTCACATATTTTTCCACCTATCGAAGACAGTCTTAACGATGCAAGACCACAAGCTGCATACCTGAATACCCAGCAGGCATATACATTCTTAAAAGAAGCTGCACCCCTGCTCACAGATAGCGGATTTGGTATTCTTGCCCCTTCATGGTGGAATAAAGGAACAGCAAAATCACAACTTGGCATGAAATTGAACCTCAAACCAAAAGGTGACCCAAATGCCGGCACAGGTATGTTCAATTTCAATTCGATAATAGACTATGACTGGCAGATCGCTCTTGGCGGCGAGTCAATAAGCGAAGAGGAATTTGAATATCTTGCAAACCTCAAGATGCCTCTTGTACGCATTCGCGGACAATGGATGGAGATGGGAAACGAAGAGATCAAAGCAGCTCTTAAACTATTCAAATCCCGCAGATCCGGTGAGATGAGACTTTCAGAAGCCGTAAGGCTGGGCATGGGCGAAGACGATCCTGAATCAGGTCTTCCGGTTAGCTTCTCTGCATCAGGATGGATATCCCGGGTTTTTGACCGTTTGTCAGGCAATGCCGGCATCACAGAACTGCCGCAGCCGGACGAATTTGTAGGAGAGCTGCGACCTTACCAGATGAAAGGATTCTCATGGCTTGCATTTATGCGGCAGTATGGGCTCGGGGCTTGCCTGGCAGATGATATGGGACTGGGAAAGACCATACAAATGCTTGCACTCCTATTACAGGATAAAAAAGATGGAGCACAAAACCCAAGCCTGATGGTATGCCCAACTTCTGTAGTTGGAAACTGGCAAAGAGAAGCGATGCGGTTTGCGCCATCCCTGCGGGTTCTGGTACACCATGGCATCAATCGCAGGAAAGAAAAAGAGTTCCTGACACAGGTATCAGAATACGATCTTGTAATCAGCACCTATGGACTTGTCCACAGGGACATCGATACACTTATACAGGTCGAATGGAACGCAGTTGCACTTGATGAAGCGCAAAATATCAAAAACCGGCTCACAAAGCAATCTCTCGCAGTTCGCAAACTCAATGCAGGTTATCGTGTCGCCCTGACCGGAACGCCTGTGGAAAACCGATTGTCTGAACTATGGTCGATCATGGAGTTCCTAAATGCCGGTTACCTTGGCTCCCCGGATGGTTTCCATCGCAATTTTGCATTGCCAATTGAACGGTATAACGACAAAGATGCAGGGATTAGGCTTCGAAATACTGTTCAGCCGTTCATTCTCCGCCGCCTAAAAACCGACCCTACGATCATAAAAGACCTGCCTGATAAAATTGAAACAAAAGTGCACTGCAACTTTACAAAAGAGCAGACAACACTTTATGAAGCGGTTGTCAAGGACATGCTGCACAAGATAGAGAACTCAGAGGGAATTGACCGCAAAGGCATGGTGTTTTCGGCATTGGTGAGATTAAAGCAGCTGTGCAATCACCCTGCACAGTACCTTGGCGATGGTTCTGCACTGCAGGGGCGCTCAGGCAAGTTAAACCGCATCACTGAGATGATGGAAGAGGTGCTTGCTGAGGGGGATTCCGCACTGGTCTTTACCCAGTTTGCTGAAATGGGGAAGATGCTAAAGAAGCATTTACAAGAGGAATTTAATCAGGAGGTGCTCTTTTTGTACGGCGGGGTATCCCAGAAAAAGAGGGATGAGATGGTCAGCCGTTTTTCAGAAGAAGGTGGCCCCCGGATATTTATCCTCTCGCTTAAAGCCGGAGGGGTGGGCTTGAACCTTACCCGCGCAAATCATGTGTTCCATTTTGACCGCTGGTGGAATCCGGCAGTTGAGAACCAGGCTACTGACAGGGCATTCCGCATAGGGCAAACAAAGAATGTGCAGGTGCACAAGTTTATCTGCGACGGGACTCTTGAGGAACGGATCGATGAGATGATCGAGAGCAAAAAGGCACTTGTAGAGAACGTGATCGGTACGGGTGAAGGGTGGCTTACAGAGATGAGCACTGAACAGCTGCGGGATATGTTCACATTGAGACGCGAGGCGGTGTTTGATGAGTAACTATTATTACTGGGGCGGTTATACTCCGTCAACTCCTATTAAAGTGGAAGGCGGCATTAAAGCCAAAAGCAAGAGGGGAAGCATCGGGGATACATGGTGGTCTAAACGCTGGGTTAGTACCCTTGAGTCTTTTGGCTGGAGCAACCGTCTTGAGCGTGGAAGACGATATGCCAGAAAAGGGCAGGTGCTTGAGTTTGATCTTATGCCGGGTAAGGTTAAAGCAAAGGCGCAGGGCTCGGTCACAAAACCATATTCAGTGACAATAGAGGTACAACCTTTCACAGACGATGAATGGGACAATGCGATTGAAGCTATGTCACAAAGGGCTATGTTCGCTGCAAAACTGCTTGCAGGCGAGATGCCGCAGGATATTGAGGACGCTTTCAATGCAGCAGGCGTCTCCCTGTTCCCTGATTCGTCGAAAGACATCAAGACCAGATGTTCCTGTCCTGATAGTGCAAATCCGTGTAAGCACATTGCAGCGGTATATTATATCCTTGCTGAAGAGTTTGACCGGGATCCCTTTATGCTTTTTAATCTCAGGGGGCGGACGCAGGAGGAGATCACAGAAGCACTTCGCAAGAGTCGTGCAGTGGTGGCTGAAAGTCCATCTGAGCCGGAAAACCTGTTGGATGTTGCTGTCGATACAAAGGGAATAGAGGGGGCAGAAGGAGAGGATGGTGGAGATGGTGAGGACGTTGCTGAATTACCCATTGGTGATTTCTGGAGCGGAACGGAACTTGAGTCTTTTTCAGTTGACATTTCCCCTCCTGAGGTGTCAGCAGCCATTATTAAGCGTCTTGGCACGCCGGAATTCTGGGACAGCAAGGATGAGTTTGATGCGGTGATGAGCAAATTCTATGGTGAGGTCAGCAGGCATGCTATTGAATCTGCGTATGGGGAACCAATGGAATTCAGTGAGGATGAGGATGATATGGTCAGTGGGGATACGGATACGGCAAAAAGTCAAACAAAAGATGTTGATGTCTACCAGCTTAAAGTGACACTGGCTCATTCAAAGCCGCCGATATGGAGAAGAATTCTGGTCACAAGTGACACCACACTGTCAGAGCTTCACCAGATTATACAGGATGCTATGGGATGGGATGACGAACATCTTCACATGTTCGTTATAGATGATGAGTATTATAGTGAATCTGACCCGTCTAGTATGTTTGAATCGACAAATGAAAAAACCGTTGAATTGAGTCAAGTAATCTCAGGAGAGGGAAACAAATTCTCCTATGAGTATGATTTTGGAGATTCATGGGAGCACAAGATACTGGTGGAGAAAATACTGACACCTGATCCGGATGTGCATTATCCTGTGTGTATTAAAGGCAAACGTGCCTGTCCGCCTGAGGACTGCGGCGGGATTAGTAGATACCACTATATTTTAGATGTGCTTGAAGATCCGGATGATCCAGAATATGAGGATATAACCGAATGTTTTGGCGGGGGTTTAGACCCTAAATATTTTGATCTTGACGATATCAACGTAAGGTTGAGTTTGATCATGTGAAGATGTTTGTATCTGCTATACAAAAAAATCGACCTTTTCAAAAATTGAGGCTTTTTATTATATTCTGGTCACACTTATCAATCAGTTCTGTTAACCTAGTGTCGCGTCAACTTTCAAGTGTCGGATTATGAAGGGCATAGGGCACAATTA
>DQIO01000209.1 GCA_020793555.1 Methanosarcinaceae archaeon
CTGACTCTGTCATGACAATAGGAGTTGTTGATCAGCACAAATGTTTTTGGGCCAACCACTATTTAGAAGGAATTCCATCTTCTCTATTAAACGAGATCAGATGCCTGTATAATTCTAAACTCATCAGCGATACTAACGCAGAAATTTTTAATGTATACAACAACTATTTGACAATCCTTAACGAAGCTGATCATGTATTTGGTGTGTCGTCTATCATGAGTACGGAACATGCCGATGTTCTATCAAAACGAGTATGTGAAGGAATCCCGATCGAACTTATAGTTACCAGTGATGTTGCGGAACAATTGAGGCGGGAGCCTTATGTAGACAAAATTAACGCACTGGACGGACATACAAACTTTAAATTAATGGTTTCAGACGAAAATGTAAGAGTTGGTGTCACAGTCACTGACAAATGCCTGTCGCTGGGCTTGTACAAAAAGGATGGTGTGACGTATGACACTACTACAGACCTTTTCAGCTTTGACCAAATGGCAGTTAAGTGGGGAGAAATGCTGTTTGAGTATTTTAGAAACCGAGCGAAGCCGTTCTAACATGAATATTTTTGTTAATATGGCTGGAACCATCGTTTAGAAAATCGTGTTTGATTCCTTGCATTCATCTTAAATCATCACCCACAAACCTAACAAAACAAGGGATATTCCACTGATCAATTTCAGATATCTCCTGTGTTCACGAACACGTTTGGATAAAGTATATCCTCCAACCAGTCCAATTCCAAGGAAAGGTGTCAATACTCCCAAACTAAAAGCAAACAATAGGGCTAAATCACCAATTGTCCCTTCTGTAAATGTTTTGTTCAGCAAAACCAGAACCATAGGTACAGTGCACGGCACTTTTACCAGAGAGAACAAAACACCCAGGAAAAATAATCCTCCAATTGTCCCTACATGTTTTCTGGCCGTGTTCTGGAAATATTTATCGAGGGATATCGGCAGACTGAAAAGTCCCATCAGGTACAGGCCGATTCCAATAACTATAATTCCTGTAACTACAGAAAATAATTCCATGTCAGGGAGTGTCTTCTTAAATACAAGCAACCCCACTCCTATGGCGAGATAAGAAGCCATCAATCCGACACCAAAGACTATTGCTCGTTCCATACCGCTGCGAGCAGACTCACCGGTGCCGGCTGTAAAACTCAAAAGGAATCCGAGTATTGCCATCAAACAAGGGGATAATCCTGCAAACAAACCAAGTGAATAAGCGAACGGAATATTCAGATCACTATTTATGTGCTGATTTTCAGGTTTATTGTCTTCAAGATATGTATCAATCGATATCCTGAGATTCTCTTCAGTAATTTCTTCCTTTGGGATTTTAGTTTCATTATTTATGACCACAGCCGGAACCTCAATGAACCCATACTGGTTCCACCGATTGAATCCTTCAGTGTTTATGACATCGATTCTTGTAATTTCTATGTCTTCATATTGTTTTTCGATTTGATCAATAATGGGGTCTGTTATCTCACAGTCATGGCAACCTGTCTGGTGGAAGTACTCAATGGAAACGGGTTGTGCAGATACGGTTGGAATTAGCAAAAGAAGTAAAATGATTATACTTGATTTAGACATTATTTTATAATCCTTCGTCGATATTTACAAGTTCGCTAATTATATGCGAATTTACTGGAGTTTCTCGATAAAAATTTTCAAATCCCATTTCTTTATACATTTCAGAAAGGTCTGTTGTTATAACTTTATCCACGTTGTATTCTGATTTAACTAAAAATCCACCTTTTAAATCAACCCAATCCTCTCCAGATAATTTGCTTGTTGTTGTAATGTAAACGGTTGTGTTGTTGGTTTCTGTTTTAGTGTTTGAAGTGAAATTCACATCCGACTTGATGCCCACACATTCAAATTTACCAGCTTTAGTCGAGACTGTCTTTATACCTATACAAGTGTGGTTTTTTGTGCCTGCAACATCATATTCTGTTAATATTCCTGATGAAGTGTCATTTAAGGTCTTATTGAACATAACCATCCATGAATCTCCTTCTTGGATTCCTTCTTCCGGATATATAATTAGGTTTGGTAATTCTGGTTGTATTTCTGGTATAATTTTGTATTCAGGATATGTCTTCATCAGGTTTCCATGGATGTCCGTAATTGCAATGTATGAAGATTTTATAGTGTTTCCATCTGTTGTCTTGATTGATGTCATATTTGTGGTGATGTTTTTTCCATCAAAGTCTGAAACAAACATTTCAATATGGATTGGTATTATACTTTCTGGCTGTTCGGTGGAATATGTGATATTATAAACAAATCTATCTCCCATCTCAAAATCATATTTTAGAATATAATCAGTTTGCGCATCTCCAATGCAACCAACTCCAAGTAACGACAGGATTACAATCAATACGACCATCGTTGCGCATCTTATTTTTGCATTGTTAATCATGCTGACTTCTCCATTTGAAAATTGAAACCGTTGAATAGATAGCCATAGCAACTATAAATATGGCAGACAAAACAAAGAGATTCGCCGTTACAATACTGCCAGATGATTTGAAGTAAAAATACGCCCCAAAACATGCAACACTCGCGAAGAAATCGCTACAAATCGACAGCAATTTAGATGATTTTGCATCATTTTCAGAAATGGAAAGTATGAACAAAATAGATCCGATCCCCATAAACACCAAAAAGAAATTCATTATTGAGTATATTATGGTCGTTGCAATAGCGCCTATGGTGACAAATATGGTACCAAAAAATAAAATGAGGAATCTTTTCGAATTCCTCTTTATTGTGATCTTCATTCAGCCACCTCTTAAAGACACACATGGTCGCAAGCCCATTGGCTTCCTTGGTCACAGTAGTAATCCGTGCACGTACAATAAGCAGTTACGCAAGCAGTTATACCAGCATAATTCTTTATGCATGCCAAACAAGCTGCAGCCTCAGCTGGCTCAGCTGGGTCAGGGAAAAGAAGCGCACCACAAACTAATAAACAACTGCCAACATATATTAAACATGCCCCTAAAGCAATTGCGCAAGCAGTGAGCGATCCTTGTATTACCACAGTTATATTTTCCCCTGTCTGCGGATTGTGGAAATATACTAAAGTTTTGACTTCAGATTTATCATTTTCGTATGGCGTTGCCACGACTATAACTTCAGTTTTTAACCCACCTTCTGCTTCTACTAGTACAGTGAATGCTTCAGAATCCTTCTGTGTAAATCCATCAGCAACCAATTGCTTCTGCAATTCTTTGACTTGGCTATTTTTCAAAGCCATATCAAGTGTTTTGTCTCTTTCTTCACCTGTTAATTGTATCGGGTCTCCCGCAATTGATTTACTTCCGCAAGGTGTTTCAGGTTTACAGGCTAGCGCTGGCATTGCCATTGCGCTCACCAGCAACAAAGTCATGAGTACGGATATTATCCGCATATCGTTTCTTGTTTTCATATTCTTGTTTCCTCATTTTCATTTTCCCCAGAGGCAAGATCGCGCAAGCTTTAAACCGAATTAAAGCCCACTTACACTTGCCTTCGGGCAATACTTGGGGTCCAGTCGCTTGTGATTAGTTCAACTGGACCCCAAACACCCTATTTTTGTACAGATTTATTCATCTGAACAGTAACAAGTTTACATCAATTGTACTTAAACTTTTCTTTAATTGCACTAATGCATCTATTGAAATAAAAAGATGACGCGAAATAATAGAACTTAATATTATATATATAATGGTTATAATGAATAATCAATCTATTCGATAAATAGAAATGTATCTGAGAAACCCATATTCAACCGACATTTACATGCGATACCCGACTCTACGCATTTTGCATATCCCCTGCACCCAAATACATTGAATTGTTAACAAACAATGTTCCAATCTCATGCGATGGTGACACCAGATCAGCAATTCCCGCTTTGTTATATCATTTCTATCCGCGTTCTCTGAAATTATAGCGCTACTCCATTGGTGTTCGCTTAAGCAATCCATCCCTCCATTAACCGTTTTCGATTTATATTAGGATCAAAGCAGTTCTGATTACATCAATTCCTTTGATATGTGGTGTTCTATACAGTTTTGTATGGATCCCGGAAGAACTAATGTATAGGCGATTAAAAGAGATACCCGGCGTCAAGAACCTTGTTGTTGCCTTTGCATGGGCATTAACCCCGGCCTTACTTCCGGTTCAATTCACTCCAATCTGTGAAAACCTGACTTCATTGATCGTCGGTGTATATTTTTTTTCATTGGTGCTTATAAACTCGGTTATCTGTGATATGCGGGATATCGAAGGTGATGCATTTTCTGGAGTACAAACCATACCAGTAATATTGGGTGCGAAAAAAACAAAAAATCTACTTATATCTTCTAATTTATTTAGCGGGTCAATGGTTCTTCTATTGGGTGTCACACATATTTCCCCAATGATGACATGTCTTTTAGCTGCCGGTATAATTTACGCTTATTTCTATATTTTATTTTTTGATAAGACTGGCAAAACAGATATTCTTTGTGACTTGGTTGTTGACGGTCAATTTATCGTATTGGGAGGAGTGATGTATATTGCAATAAATGTGATGGGGTAATTTTAGTTAATTCCCACACACCAAACAATAAAAGTATCACACCACTGATTGATCTTATGTACACTCTGTATGAGCGAAAGGGGATCGAGTATGCGCCACAAGTGGCAGCTTCTGAATTGGATGCATACGAGGAACTTGCTGATGTGGTTCGTAAAAATGTCGATATGGAGTGGGTTTATGAGATCATAGGAGTGAATTAGGTTTTGAATAAAGCAACTGGGCAGTTATTTGATTAATCTATCACGTTGTTATCTTTTAAATTATTGGACTTCATCTTTGAAGAGATTCCGTAAGATTTATCACTAAAAAATTATGTAACTAGATAATATAATTTGTATTGTTATCTTTAACACAAAAAAATCTACAGAACTTATCTTTAACCCCACTAAAATAAGGAAATATTAATTTATGGATGCCCTATGTACATATAATAAGGTCAAAAATGAAGTTCAAACAATATACCGGTCAAGACTTCAGACGCAGATCCTTTTATCATTGAATGAAGGCAAACAAACGCTTTCTCAAATACGTGGAATAACCGGAAGTACTTCGCAGGCTATCATACCACCAATCAGGAAATTAGAAAATGATCAACTCATCGAGAAAAAGAAGCGGGATTATTACTTAACTCCACTGGGTAAAATTGTGGCATCCAAGATTGCTGACTCTGTCATGACAATAGGAGTTGTTGATCAGCACAAATGTTTTTGGGCCAATCACTATTTAGAAGGAATTCCATCTTCCCTATTAAACGAGATCAGATGCCTGTATAATTCTAAACTCATCAGCGATACTAACACAGAAATTTTCAATGTATATAACAATTATTTGACAATCCTTAACGAAGCTGATCATGTATTTGGTGTGTCATCTATCATGAGTACGGGACATGCCGATGTCCTATCAAAACGAGTATGTGAAGGAATCCCGGTCGAACTTATAGTTACCAGTGATGTTGCGGAACAACTAAGGCAGGAGCCTTATTTAGAAAAAATTAACGCACTGGACGGATATACAAACTTTAAATTAATGGTTGCGGACGAAAATATAAGAGTTGGGGTCACTGTCACTGACAAATGCCTGTCGCTGGGCTTGTACAAAAAGGATGGTGTGACGTATGACACTACTACACAGGCTGTCCCAAAACTAATTTCAATTATACAATTCTACTATATTTTATCTCAATTAGGCAATTATCGATTATTTTTTAATGTTATTGTCCTAGATAGGATAGATATCGTTTGATTTGTACACACGTTTTTAGTTTTGGGACAGCCTGTACAGACCTTTTCAGCTTTGACCAAATGGCAGTTAAGTGGGGAGAAAGGCTGTTTGAGTATTTTAGAAACCGAGCGAAGCCGTTCTAACATGGTTGTTTTTATAATATGGCTGGAACCATCGTTTAGAAAATCGTGAAACCACCCCCACCTGCCGCTATACGGCAAGGAAGGAGTATTCTGCTTCATTCAGATAAAACCGGAGAGTTCCGGTCAAAAGTGATTCCTGTTATCCTCTATCGTCTGATCACAACCACTGCACCAGTTATCTGTGACGAACATATATATATATGTCATTATGCAGTAAGGACTCATATAACCATGATCTGAACAATCGTAATTATAGGATGCCTCGTGTTGTGCGAGATGCCAATCCCAACTGGATGATATCTGGTGTTTCATAATCCACGCATCGCCCAGAGGTTCACTTCAGCCTCGATGATCGGTTTGCTAGTTGGTGAACACTGCCATCATATCCATGCTCTGCTGATTGTTATTCCAGCCCGATTCTTCCTCTGCCTCGTTAAGTAACCGACTGTCGTGGACGCTGTTATCAGCTTTCAACATTTTCACCCCTCAACAAGATCAGGATAAGCGCTGATCACATTATTTTCTTTTTTTAATAGATTCAGTGTATGTTCGATCTCTCTACACTGTACGTCATTTTCAAATCTTACATATATCCGGTTAACCTTTTTTACTTCCAGCGAGTATTTGTCGAGATGCTCTTGAAGTTTGTTTGTATCGGCATGATCAGTATCATCTAACAGACGAACAAAAGCGTATATATCCCCATCGTCCTGTTTTATTACTATGGTTCCTATTCTTTCGTTTCTAAATAAAGTTTCTTCTAAACTGTTTAACTTAGATGAAGGAATGACCGTATAAGCCCGAGGAGGAAGCACATCATACCTTACAGTGTACGAGACAGGTAGATTTACCAACAAGATTTCTTCAATTCTAGAGGTATTATTATCTTTCAAACCTAAACTAATCCCACCAGCATAAGCTCTTGCCGGATCATCAACCACTTTAAAAAATGCCAACATCACCCCAAAAGATGCAACTATCACTATAATCACCAACACTGCTATACTTACAATTTCTTTTACATTCATGCCTTTAATCCACCTATTCTTTAATAAACTAACTGATTTAAAAAAAATAAAAAATGTGAAGGTTAATCCTTCACATGAATGTCTGTAGTATGTGTTTGTAGACCCCACCATTCCCAATACGCGAGCCCTATGTTCACAGGCCATGGGTCGTTTATGTATAATAATCGCCCAAAACACTCTCGCTGTATCCTATAGCACATCTTGCATGTCCAGTAATGCCACTCTTTACTGGTCTATTCGCGTCTATTTCCTGTTTTTCACCGTTAAATGATGCGGAATAATCATCAGACCCATATTTACTTATACCGTAATAGTAA